>CALSAU010000119.1:0-6564 GCA_943372985.1 Polaromonas sp. YR568
AACCGTGGCACGTGCGCTGGCGCCGATTGAGGGCGAGATGATTGAAGGCAAGGGCCTGAACATCGGCTACTTTGCCCAACAGGAGCTTGATGTGCTGCGTCCGGCCGACAACCCGCTGGAGCACATGATCCGGCTGGTGAAAGAAGTCACCGCCGCCGGCAAGATAGGCAACCAGCCCACCCGAGAGCAGGACCTGCGCAGCTTTCTGGGCAACTTCAACTTCAGCGGCGACATGGTCAAGCAATCTGTGGGCAGCATGAGCGGCGGCGAAAAAGCCCGGCTGGTGCTGTGCATGATCGTCTGGCAGCGCCCCAACCTGCTGCTGCTGGACGAGCCGACCAACCACCTGGACCTGGCCACACGCGAGGCGCTTTCGATGGCGCTCAATGAGTTCGAAGGTACCGTGATGCTGGTGAGCCACGACCGTGCCCTGCTCCGCGCGGTGTGCGACGAATTCTGGATGGTCTCGCAGGGCGGTGTCGCTCCCTTTGACGGCGACCTGGACGACTACCAGAAGTACCTGCTCGACCACGCCAAACGGCAGCGCGAGGAAGCCAAAAAATCGACGGCCACTTCTGCGACCACCGTATCCGCCCCCGTGGTCACCTCGCCAAAGCCGGTGGAGAGCAAATCATCCGGCGACCGCAAGGAAGACGCGCAACGCCGCCAGCGCCAGTCGGATGCAACCAAACCGCTGCGCAAGGAACTGGAGAAGATAGACCAGCGCATGCAGGCACTCAGCACCGAGCAGAGCAACCTGCAGGATTTGCTGACGCGCACCACCGCCGCCGCGGAGATCGCCCAGACCGGCAAGCGCCTGAAGGCCATCGAAAACGAAATCACCCTGCTCGAAGAGCGCTGGCTTGAACTGACCGAACAAATCGAGTCGGCAGCGGTGTAAAGTGGCTTGAAGAGACCCGTGCGGGACCCATATCGCACTCATCACTCTTTGAAAGGGACTGGCCCATGCCCACCGCGATACAGATGGCCGCCGAAGACGCGGCACTCGCCGCCGCCGTCAAACGCAGCCGCAAGCTGCTGAACAAGCGTGCGCTGGTCGCCGCCGCAGCCAGCGCAGTACCGGTTCCCGGACTGGACTGGGCCGTGGATGCGGCGATGCTGTCCAAGCTGATCCCGGAAATCAACCGTGAATTCGGTCTGACGCCTGAGCAACTGGACCAGCTTGATCCCAAGAAACGCGAGCAGGTGCAGAAGGCCGTGGCACTGGTCGGCTCGGTGCTGGTCGGCAAACTGATCAGCCGCGATCTGGTCATCAAGGCCGCCAGCAAGATCGGCATGCGCCTGACCACCAAGCAGCTGGCCAAGTACGTGCCCTTCGCGGGCCAGATGGTGTCAGCCGCAGTCGGCTACGCCGCGCTGCGCTATCTCGGCGAGCAACACATGAAGGACTGCATCCAGGTGGCAACCAAGGCCCGACTGCGGATTCCGCTGCAAGGCTATCCTGCGTGATTGAAGTGCGGACCCGCCAAAGAAAAAGCCCGCTATTGATTCAATAGCGGGCTTTCTGGGTCACCCTGAAGGGTGGTGTTGGTGGGACCTGCGGGGGTCGAACCCACGACAAACGGATTAAAAGTCCGCTGCTCTACCAACTGAGCTAAGGTCCCGAGGATTTCTCCCGGTTTGCGCTGCGTTTGCAGCAGCACAGCCTCAGATTATAGCGTCATTTTGAGAGGCTTCGCAAACCTAGGCCGCAATTTTGCTGAGTGCCCAGCCGGTCGCGCACATGCCGAACGTGGCAGTGACACTGACCACCGACCCGTAACCGTGGCAGTTCAGTGTGCCGTCGGTGGCTGGTGATATCTCGCAGGCTGCGACATACAGTATTTCTGCCGGTGCAGCAGCCTTCGCTGGCTGCAAAACGGGCTCGCGGCTGAAGACGCAGGTCACGCCCATTCGTCCCTTGCGGGCCCCGCCATGCTCCTTGCGCAGGCGATAGCGCAACTGGGCGAGCAGTGGGTCATGCGTGACATCGGCAAGGTCTTCGACGTCCACGCGATGGGCCAGTCGTTTGCCGCCGGCCGCGCCGATGCTGACAAAGTTGACCTTCTGGCGAATGGCCCAGGCCGCCATGGCTGTTTTGGCCTTGACCTGGTCACAGGCATCAATCACGGCGATGTGGGTGCGGTCCCACGACGCATCCCATCCAATCACTGAGGGCCAGTTGTCGGGGTCGACAAAATCCTCCACGCCAACCACCTGGCAATGCGGGTTGATCTGCGCAATGCGCTCCTGCATGGCCTGTACCTTGGACTGGCCGAGCGTGCCGTCCAGTGCGTGAATCTGGCGGTTGATATTGGATTCTGCAATGTGGTCCAGATCCACGAGCGTAAGGCGGGCCACGCCGCTGCGGGCCGCGGCTTCTGCGGCCCATGAGCCGACGCCGCCGATGCCGACCACCACGATGTGCGCCTCGCGAATGCGCTGTGCACCTGCGACACCGTACAGCCGCGCCAGCCCGCCGAAACGGCGGTCAAGGTCCGCCTCGAACAGCGGTTCAGTCAATGCCATGGGAATGCGCGCTATTCGGGCGTGTTCTGCCGTTTTCAGGCGCTGCGCTCCAGCTGCCAGATCTGGTATTTCAAGCCGGCCACGCAACCCGCGAGGATGGACGCCAGAGCCACCACGCTGGTGGCGCTGAGCGTGGATATACCCGACAGGCCCTGCCCCACCGTGCAGCCCATGGCGGTGACACCGCCCACGCCCATCAGCACCGCACCCACGAGGTGGTTGCCCGTGTCGCGTGCATCGCGGAAACCTTCCCAGCGGAAGTTACGCGAAAAGATGGCCTGCAGCGCAGAACCAGCCACCACGCCAAAGACGGACGCAATGCCGATGGTGATGAGCTTGCTCTTGTCGCTGAAGAACATGACCCAATCCACCGTATAGGCCACAGGGGAGACAAAACTCAGCGCCTCGGCACGGCCGGAGTTGGTGGCGACAAAGGCCTCCTGCAGGGTGTCTGGGTGCTCGGCAACGTAACCAAGATGGCCGCTCACCCACCACATGCCCACAATCACACCGCCAATGCCCAGACCGGCCAGCAGATTGTCAAAGCGGCGGAAGTCTGCGCCCCAGAGTGCCCAGAGGATCAGGCACCCGCCGATCAACAGGGCCAGACCCACGCCGATGGCCGCAGGCGCAATGCCGGTTGCCGCGCTGACCCAGCTCGGCAAAGTGGCGTTGCCAGTGAAATCGATCGCCACCCGGTCCACCGTGGCCACACGCACCACAGCCGTGAGGCCCTTGAGCGTGGCAAAAGCGGCAACGCCCATCACAACGAACACAACCAGTGATTTAAGACTGCCGCCGCCAATGCGCACCAGCGTCTTGCTACCGCAACCGGAGGACAGCACCATGCCGAAACCAAAGAGTGCGCCACCGACCAGCGCAGACAGCCAGATGAAGCGGTTGGACGCGTACAGGGTTTTGGCGGGGTCGATCAAGCCCATCGCCGCGAGCGTGAAGAACCCGATCATTGCCACGCCCACTGCCATGCCCCACATGCGCATGCGGGTCCAGTCGCCCATGTTCACGATGTCGCTGACGGCACCCATGGTGCAAAAGTGGGTGCGCTGTGCAATGGCGCCAAAAATCATCGACAGCGCAAAGGCGGCGATGAGAACCTGTTGTGTGAGTGAGCTGAGCGCAGAGGAGTCCATGCCCCGATTTTAATTGGGAACCGCGTGGAGCCCTTACACGCAGTATTCGGCGCGGACTACTTCAGCTTGGTGAGACGGTCTTTGGCGACTGAAGCCGCTTCCGACTGGGGATAGGCTTTCACCAGATCGTCCAGTGTCTTGCGGGCCGCGCGGGTGTCTTTGAGTTCAACCTGGCAATTGGCCAGCGACAGCAGTGCCTCCGGGGCGCGGCCATGCTCGGGATCGGCGGTAACCAGCGTGCGGAAATTGGTGATGGCGTCGCGGTAGTTGCGCAGCGCGTACTGGGCATTGCCCAGCCAGAACAGCGACGAAGAGCGGTAACCCGTCTGCGGGTAGCGCCTGATGAAGTTCATGAAGGCCGTCTGCGCTGCGGCAAATTCGCCCTTTCTCAGCGTGGCCAGCGCGGCTTCGAATTCCTGCTTTTCGGCGGGCTCGGCGACAAACTCACGCCCATCCACAGAAACCTTGGCAGGTTCGAACTTGCGCAGGCGCTCATCGACACCCTGCGACATGTCTTTCTGCAGGCGCTGAACCTCGGCAAGATCGCGTGCCAGTTTTTCGTTCTGCCCGCGCAGATTGGCCAGTTCGGAGCGCAAGGTCTCCATCTGATTGGAAATGTCCAGCAGGCTGCGACGCAACTGGGCGTTGTCGTCCGTCGAGCGCTTCAGTTCTGCCTGAGTGGCTTCGAACCGTTGCCGCAAGTCAAGAATGGCTTTGCGCGCCTCGTCGTCCTCGAACAGCCCAGCATGGGCCTGGAACGCCAAGCCGCAAACCAGTGCGACCAGAGCAGCTTTGAAAAACGTCAAGGTGTGCTCCGCGTTCAACGGTAATTGATCTCGGCACGGCGATTCTTGGCCATGGCGCTCTCATCAGAGCCGGTGGCTGCCGGCTTCTCCTTGCCGAAGCTCACCGCTTCGACCTGTGCATCCTGCACGCCCAGCAGGCCCAGTGCACGACGCACCGCCTCAGCGCGTTTCTGTCCGAGTGCCAGGTTGTATTCACGGCCGCCGCGCTCGTCTGTGTGTCCCTCAATCGCCATCTTGCGTGCCTTGTTGGCCGCGAGGAAACGGGCATGCGCCTCGATCGCAGGCTGGAATTCGGACTTGACGACATAGCTGTCGAAATCAAAGTAGATGATGCGCGGGGTGTTGGCGGGGCCGGCGGCCGAGGCATTGGCACCGTCCAGCTGCACGGGCGCCACGGCGTTACCGGTGGCACCCGGATCGGCTGGGCGAATAGCTGCAGCAGTCCTGTCTTCCACCGGTACTTCATCCAGTTTCACATTGGAGCCACAGGCAGCAAGGCTTGCCACCAGGGCCATGGAAAGGAAAAGTTTGGAAACAAGATGCTTCATCGGATACCTCGAAAGTGAATTGAAACTCGAAAAACAGGGATGGCTGCCAAACCCCAGCGATCAGCGCTGGAAAGGACCCCAGTCCGGTTCACGGATGTCTCCGCTGGCACCGGACAGTTTGGCCTTGATTTTGCCGTCCAGCGTGGTGGTCATCAGCGCTTCGCGGCCTTGACTCACGGTGGCATACACAATCAGGCGACTGTTGGGCGCAAAACTGGGACTCTCGTCGGCGCTGGTATCAGAAATGGGAGTTGCTGCACCGCCCGCAAGTTCCATGACATGCAGCTTGAATGCGCCGCCCACACGGGAAATATAGGCGAGCCAGCGGCCATCCGGGCTGATGGCGGGGGAAATGTTGTAGCCACCTGTGAACGTCACACGCTCCGGGTTGCCGCCTGAAGGGCTCATGCGGTAAATCTGCGGTGCGCCACCGCGGTCGCTCACGAAATAAATGAAACGGCCGTCCGGCGAATACACCGGCTCGGTGTCGATGCTGGAAGACTGCGTCAGCCGGCGTGGCTCGCCGCCATTGAGCCCCAGGGCGTAAATCTGGGAGCCTCCGTCCCGGCTGAGCGTGGCCACCAGCTGCTTGCCGTCCGGCGACCATGCGGGCGCACTGTTGGATCCGCGAAAGTTGGCCAGAAGCCGCCGGCGCCCTGTGGCAACCTCATGCGCGTAAATGACTGGCTTGCGGGACTCAAAAGACACATACGCCAGTTGACCGCCCATGGGCGACCATGCGGGTGAAATGACCGGCTCCGGACTGGTCAATGCAGACTGCGCACCCTCCCCGTCCGAATCGGCCACCCACAGGTTGTAGCGTTGCGCGGCCTTGGTGACATAGGCAATGCGGGTCGAGAAGATGCCCTTCTCGCCAGTGAGTTTCTCGTAGATGAAGTCTGCGATGCGGTGGGCTGCAAGACGCAGCTCAGAGGCGGCGACCGGATAGTTCTGGCCACCCAGGTCCTGCCCGCGCACGATGTCCCACAGACGCATGCGCACGTCAAAGCGCCCGTCGGCCAACTGCGTGACGCTGCCCGTGACGAGGGCATCTGCGCCTTTCTGGCGCCAGTTGGCCAGATCGGGCCGCGTGCTCTCATCTGCGGCGAAGCCTGCGGTGTCAACACCTCGAAACATGCCGCTTCGCTCCAGGTCGGCCTGGACAATGCTGCCGACTTTCTGGGGAGACTGTGCGTCGCCCCTGAACGCCGCAATGGCGACCGGTACCTGTGTGAGGCCGACCCCGGAAACTTCGATGCGGAACTGGGCCAACGCTGGCATGGCGGGAATCGCACCGGCAGCGAGAAAACCCAGGGCGGAGCGGCGGCTGAAGGAAGGCGGGTTGTTCATTGTTTTATGGATGGTCGTTCAGTTCAGTGTCGTTATTTTGACGGACGCAGTCGGTGTGAGTTCCTGAAGACCTTTCTCGGCCCTCACGCAGGCGGTTTGCATGCGTTCGACGACGCGGGCCCGGTTGATGGATTCTTGATCACGCTTGCTTTCAGGGTGCCAGAGATGAAACACCTCGGT
>CALSAU010000120.1:0-6516 GCA_943372985.1 Polaromonas sp. YR568
AGCGAGTAAGACAGCATTTGCAGATCTTCTGTGGCCCGCTCCAGCTCCGTCGTTCGCAGCAGTACCCGCCGCTCCAGATCGGCATTGAGCCTTTCAATTTCCTCGCGGACTTTCTTGCGTTCCGTGATGTCCCAGGCCATGACGACAAAACCAGTCAGCAGGTTGTCCGAATCATGTAACGGGGACGTGGACACCAGCACGGAAACAGTAGAGCCGTCCTTGCAGCGATAAGTCCAGTCCCGCATTTCGGGAATGCCCATGGCTGCGCTCCACCACATGCTCTCGCCCGGAGCCACGGCCTGATCCAGCTGGGTACTCAGTTCGCTGGCGCGCGCCTTGAGCTCCTCGTCAACATGGACAAGGCGCATGTTTTTCTGCTGAATCAACTCCGCAGCCGAATAGCCCACCAACCGCTCGAAAGCGGGATTCACGCTGGTGATGAGACCTGATGGCGTCATTGAGGCAACGCCCGCCATCGCGCTGTCAAACAGGAGCTTCTGGAAATTTCGTTGCCTCACCAGTTCCTGGTTCAGCTCCTTCTCGCGGCGCACCAGCAGTCGAAGGTCCATCTGACGAATGACCTGCCGGCTCAGCGTCTCCAGCGCAGTGATCTGCTCATGGGTCAGCCTCTTGGGCTGGTCGTCGAATACACACAGCGTTCCGATGGCGCTGCCGTTTTTGGTTAGCAGCGGGGCGCCAGCATAAAAGCGGATATTGGGGTTACCCGTCACCGCCGGGTTGTCTACAAAGCGCTGGTCATTGGTGGCGTCCGGAATTTCAAATACATCGTTTCCGAGGATGGCATGACCGCAGAAGGACACATCGCGGGCACTTTGTTGCGCCTCAAACCCCACGCGACTCTTGAACCACTGGCGGTCTCTGTCGACCAATGAAATCAGGGCCATCGGTACCCCGCAAATCTGGGCAGCAAGCCGCGTGAAGTCGTCAAACTCGGCTTCGGCTGCCGTATCGAGAATGTCGTATCGGTAAAGCGCGGCAAGGCGCTCGTTGTCATTGACGGGGATGGGCGCTGGTTTCAAGGAGCCACTCCAGGGCATTTGCGGGGAATCATCCAGATGGTGTCTTGAAACGACGGTCGTTTCAAGTCGGATAACAGGCCAAATTGTTGCCGCCGTCGCGCTCGGCTTGCCTGGCGGCAGCTGTCAGCCTGACGGGGGGATATCAAAAGTAATACCTACTTACTGCTTTGGCGTGGACTACATGAAGTACGACCCGGTGTGAGTCTGAAAGTTGCATCATCCGCCCATCAGAAGACCCGGGGGATTGAACCGGCTTACTGGTGTCGATGGGCCGTCACTCTCATCGGCGCATGGCGAATGTGAAGGGGGTGCATCTGATTTGGTTTGCAGGCGCCAAGTGTGCAGCACTTTTGAAGTGCTGCACCAAATATCGGAGGCGGCAAGCTGCGAACCATGGAGATTGCGGGCCGCTGACTGGTCTACAAAGCAGCCCTGAAGGCCCGTGGACGGACGTCTGGCGAGGTGGTACCACCAACAGGAATCGAACCTGTATCTAGCGCTTAGGAGGCACTCGTTCTATCCATTGAACTATGGCGGCACGGCTGCCGGTCGGACAGCGCTGTGAATTGTATGCGGTGGGTGGTACGTGGCGAGGAGCACCCGGGGTGCGACGAGCCCTCAACCTACTTCGAGAGCAGCCGCATGGCTTCTTCAAGCCCCTTGATGGTGAGCGGGTACATGCGGTGATTCACCAACTGCTGGATCACGCTGATGCTCTGCCGGTACTGCCACACGCCCTGCGGCTCGGGGTTGATCCAGGCGAACTTGGGGAAGGCGTTGGTCAGGCGCTGCATCCACTCGGCGCCAGCTTCCTCGTTGTTGTATTCCACGCTGCCACCGGGCTGCAGGATTTCATAGGGGCTCATCGTCGCATCACCGACAAAGATGAGCTTGTAGTCCTTGTTGTACTTGCGGATGATGTCCCAGGTGGGAAACTTCTCGCTGAAGCGGCGGCGGTTGTTCTTCCACATGAAGTCGTAGACGCAGTTGTGGAAGTAATAGAACTCCAGGTGCTTGAACTCGGCCTTGACCGCCGAGAACATCTCTTCCACGCGGTGGATGTGCTCATCCATCGTGCCGCCCACATCCATCAACAGCAGCACCTTCACGTTGTTGTGGCGCTCGGGCACCATCTTGATGTCGAGCCAGCCCGCGTTGGCGGCGGTGGAGCGGATGGTGTCGTCCAGGTCCAGCTCTTCGACATTGCCCTGGCGCGCAAACTTGCGCAGCCGGCGCAGGGCCACCTTGATGTTACGTGTGCCCAGCTCCTGGGTGTCGTCGTAGTCCTTGTAGGCGCGCTGGTCCCACACCTTCACCGCGCTCTTGTTGCGGCTTTTTTCCTGACCGATCCGGATGCCCTGGGGGTTGAAGCCGTTGGCGCCGAATGGCGAGGTGCCGCCGGTACCGATCCATTTGCTGCCGCCTTCGTGGCGCTCCTTCTGCTCTTCAAAACGTTTTTTCAGCGTTTCCATGAGCTCGTTCCAGCCCATTTTCTCAATTTTGGCCTTTTCCTCCGGGCTCAGTTCCAGCTCCAGGTTCTTGCGCAGCCATTCGAGGGGAACCTCCTTGGTGAAGTCCGCGATCATTTCCACGCCCTTGAAGTAAGCCGCGAAGGCGCGGTCGAACTTGTCGTAGTGCTTTTCATCCTTCACCAGCACGGTACGGCTCAGGTAGTAGAAGTCGTCGATCTTGTAAGCACCCTCGCCAAACTCGCCCTCAGCTGAGCCGCTGTTCGGCCCGACCACGCCGGCCTGCAGCGCTTCGAGCAGCATCAGATACTCCTTGACCGAGACCGGCAACTCGGCCGAGCGCAGGGTGTAGAAGAAATCGATCAGCATGGCAGAGCTCTCCTCAGGACGGCCTTGGCTTATCAAGCAGGTACAACAACTGGGCCTTGACTTCTGGCCATTCGCCAGCGACCAGGCTGTACATCACCGTGTCGCGGATGGTGCCGTCGCGGCGCAGCGCATGGCCACGGATCACGCCGTCCTTGCGCGCACCAAGTCGCTCGATGGCGCGCTGTGACGCGTGATTGAAGTTGTCGGTGCGCCAGCCGACCACGTTGCAGGCGAGCGTGTCAAACGCGTGGCTGAGCATCAGCAGCTTGCAGGTGGTGTTGACATGGGTGCGCTGACAGCGTTTGGCGTACCAGGTGTAGCCAATTTCCACGCGCTTCACAGCGGGCAGGATGTCGTGGTAGCTGGTACTGCCCAGCACGGTGCCGGTGGCCTCGTCGGTCACGGCAAAGGCCATGCGCTTGCCTTCGCTGCGCATCTGCAGCGCGTCTTCAATGTATTTGCGTGTATGGTCCGGCTCAGGCACCGAGGTGACGCGGATGTTCCACAGCTCGCCATCGGCCGCTGCGGCGGCCAGACCAGCCTCGTGTGACAGGTCCAGTGGCACCAGGCGGATGCCACGGGCTGACAGGGTGACGGGTTCCACAAAAGCCATGGCAGTTAGGTCGTGTCAGCGGTTGTGCCGCTGCATGAACACCAGCTTCTCGAACAGCGTCACATCCTGTTCGTTCTTGAGCAGCGCTCCGACCAGTGGCGGCACTGCCACCTTGTCGTCCTTGCTTTGCAGCGCCTCCAGCGGAATATCTTCTGCCACCAGAAGCTTCAGCCAGTCGAGCAGTTCGCTGGTAGAGGGTTTCTTTTTAAGACCCGGCAGGTTGCGCACGTCGTAAAACGTCTTCATGGCCGCCGCCAGCAGTTCTTTCTTGAGGCCCGGGAAATGCACGTCCACGATCTGCTTCATGGTGTCGGCGTCGGGAAACTTGATGTAGTGGAAAAAGCAGCGGCGCAAAAAGGCGTCTGGCAATTCCTTTTCGTTGTTCGAGGTGATGAAGACCAGCGGGCGGTGCTTAGCCTTGATGAGCTCGCGTGTTTCGTACACGTAGAACTCCATTCGGTCAATCTCGCGCAGCAGGTCGTTCGGAAATTCGATGTCGGCCTTGTCAATCTCGTCGATCAGCAGCGCGACGGGCTCATCGGCAGTGAAGGCCTGCCACAGCACGCCCTTGACGATGTAGTTATGGATATCCTTGACCTTTTCATCGCCCAGCTGCGAATCGCGCAGGCGACTGACCGCGTCATATTCATACAAGCCCTGCTGCGCCTTGGTGGTGGACTTGATGTGCCATTGCAGCAGCGGCAACTTGAGCGCCTGCGCCACCTCTTCGGCCAGCATGGTTTTTCCGGTGCCGGGCTCACCCTTGACGAGCAGGGGCTTCTTCAGCGCGGAAGCCGCATTCACGGCCAGCATGAGGTCGGGGGTGGCGACGTAGTTTTGGGAGCCTTGGAATTTCATGGACATGGGGCGACTGGGAAGCGACGATGGGTGACGACTGAAGAGAACCAGACGGGGGCCGTTAAGCGGTCGGACTTCCAGGGTGTAAGAGCTGACTTGACTGGCATTGGGCGCCCCGGCTTTCTCGCCCAGATATAATCCGCAGTGGTTTTATACGATGAATTCTCACCAGATTGTGCGCGCAAAATGATTAAGCTGTTGACCACGATATTCGCTGTAGCTGTCTCTTGTGTGACGGTTTCCAGCTTCGCCCAGGAGATCAAGGGCGACGCCAAGGCGGGCGAAACCAAAAACGCCATGTGCATCGGCTGCCACGGCATCAAGGGCTACCAGGCCTCCTTTCCCGAGGTGTATCGGGTCCCGATGATTTCCGGGCAAAGTGGCAAGTACATCGTCTCGGCCCTCAACGCCTACAAGAAGGGCGAGCGCAAACACCCGTCGATGCGGGCGATTGCCCAGTCACTCAACGATCAGGACATGGCTGACCTTGCCGCCTACTACGAAGCCGATGGCGTGGTTGCCGCAGCTGCACTGCCCGCAGAGCCGTCGAAGAAGCCCAGCGCTGAGGTGCAAGCCCTGCTCAACAAGGCCAATTGCGCCTCTTGCCACGGCGCCAACTTCAGCAAGCCGATTGACCCTGCTTACCCCAAGCTTGGCGGGCAGCATGCCGATTACCTCTTTGTGGCGCTCAAAGCCTATAAGGTGGACAACAACCCGAAAGTTGGCCGCGCCAATGCCATCATGGCCGGCATGGCCAAGCAGTACACCAATGCCGAACTGAAGCAGCTCGCCAACTACATGGGCTCGTTGCAAGGCGATCTCAAAACGGTGCCGCAAAGCCGGTTTCGCTGAGATTCGACTGAAGCATTGAAAAAGCCGCCCGCGAGGCGGCTTTTTTGTGCGCAGCGGCCCCTGGAGTATCTTTTGACGGGCTCAGGACGAACTGAATTCACTGAGCCACTGCGGCGGCTAATCTCGCGTGGCCTGCCGCTGCACGCAGTCGATGTAGGCAGCGCCGTCCGGTGGCCGGCCTGCGCGCTGACTTTCCCAGACCATCTGGCCCAGGCAGTCCATGGTCTCATGGTGTGCCTCGTGCAATGACTGGTGCTTGGCGGCCAGCAGTTCCACCGCCTGCCGTATGCCGCGCGGTTGGTCGATGGAGCATTGCTCACTGATCGACAGGTGCATCGACAGATGCAAAAAGGGGTTGGTCTTGCCCGACTCCACGTCGTACATCCTGAGCAGGGCCGCGTCGGCATCGGCCAGGTCTGCGTGGTATTCGGGGTGTTCCGCAATCCACTGGCTGGCCAGTGTTTCGATGGCCTCCATCGGCTGCCCAGCCTGCGTCTTGGCATACACAGTGCAGAAGAAGCGGCGCACGTCGGCTTGGGAAGGGGTGAACATACAAGCCCGATTATCGGGTCTGCCCGGCGCGCGCCGCGCTTGCATCGCCCGGCGGCGTCCTACAGACAGGCGATGTGCGGCTCGTTACATTGGCTTGCACGATGGCGCACTTCCGGGGCAGGGCCATCTGCTCACACCACAGCCCGGCGAGGAGATTTTCAAAATGAACGCAACACGTATCGCAGGCATTGTCCTGATCGTCATAGGACTGGCCGGCTTTTTCACCGGCGGCTTCAGCTTCACCAAGGACACCACGGCCGCCAAGATCGGGCCGATAGAGCTCACCGTTCAGGAAAAGGAATCGGTGAACATTCCGCAGTGGCTGAGCATCGGCGCAGTGGTGGCAGGTGCCGCCTTGTTGGCTCTGGGTTTTCGCAAGTCCTGAGCAGCGCTCACGGGCGGTGAACGCTCAGCAGGCGTGAGATCGCCTGCGCTGCCGCCAGCAGGTGCGGCAGCATGGTGTCCTGCATGGTCTTGGCGCTGGTCCGGTTGGCCTGGCCGCTGATGTTCAGTGCAGCCACCGTCTGGCCGGTGCGGTTGGTGATGGGCGCAGCCATCGATACCAGCCCTTCTTCCAGTTCCTGATTCACCAGCGACCAGCCTTGTTTGCGCACCTGCGTGACCTTGGCGACCAGCTCTTTCATGTCGGTCACGGTGTGTCTGGTGCGCGCGGTCCGGTCCGAATTGCGCAGGCACTGCATCAGTTCGGCCTCAGGCAGGCCCGCCAGCAGCATCCGACCCATCGACGTGCAGTAAGCGGGCA
>CALSAU010000121.1:0-6445 GCA_943372985.1 Polaromonas sp. YR568
ATCAACGGCATCAGCCAGAACTATTTCTCGGGTGAATCCGTCAGCCGCAGTGATGCCCGCGAGGTGGCCGCTGCCTGGGCGCCGTATTGCAGTGTGGCAACTTGGTATATTTGGCGCTCGCTGGATCCGGTGCCAGTGCTGGGCGGGCCGCAGGCGCCTGCCGCGAATTGAATCTTTTCCCTTAAGTCAAGCCCTGAGGAGTGCACACATGGCGAAGAAGACCTTCCTCGATTTCGAGCAGCCGATTGCCGACCTTGAAGGAAAGATCGAAGAGTTGCGGTATGTGCAGACCGAGTCGGCCGTCGATATTTCCGAAGAGATCGACCAGCTCGCCAAGAAGAGCCAGCAGCTCACCAAAGACATCTACAGCGACCTGACGCCCTGGCAAATCACCAAGATCGCCCGGCACGCCGAGCGGCCCTACACGCTCGATTACATCAGCGAGATATTCACTGACTTCGTCGAATTGCATGGTGACCGGCACTTTGCCGATGACCTTTCCATCGTCGGCGGTCTGGCGCGCTTCAACGGCACGGCCTGCATGGTGCTGGGCCACCAGAAAGGGCGCGACACCAAGGAGCGCGGTCTGCGCAACTTCGGCATGACCAAGCCCGAGGGCTACCGCAAGGCCTTGCGCCTGATGAAAACCGCCGAGAAATTCAAGCTGCCGGTGTTCACCTTTGTCGACACGCCCGGCGCCTACCCCGGCATTGATGCCGAGGAGCGAGGCCAGTCAGAGGCGATTGGCCGCAACATCTTCGAGATGGCGCAGCTGGAAGTGCCCATCATCACCACCATCATCGGCGAAGGCGGCTCTGGCGGCGCGCTCGCCATCTCGGTGGCCGACCAGGTGGTGATGCTGCAGTACTCGATTTATTCCGTCATCAGCCCCGAGGGCTGCGCGTCGATTCTCTGGAAGACCTCTGACAAGGCCCAGGAAGCGGCCGAGGCCCTGGGCATCACCGCGCATCGCCTCAAGGCGCTGGGCGTGATCGACAAGATCGTGAACGAGCCCGTGGGCGGCGCCCACCGCGATCCCAAGCAGATGGCCGCCTTCCTCAAGCGCGCGCTCAACGATGCCTTCCGTCAGGTCAGCGACCTGAGGGTCAAGGAGCTGCTGGACCGCCGCTATGAACGCCTGCAGAGCTATGGCCGCTTCACCGACACCAAAGCCGACGCGAAATAAAACTGTCGCCGCGCCTGCCCGGCATAGCCCATGAGTGCGGCCATGCCGGACGGCGCAGCCAATCCGGCGCTCGCCGCGCTGGATCACCTGCCTCCCTCTCTTTCAGATCCGCCGCCGATTGCGGTGGCTTTCAGTGGCGGCGCCGATTCCACCGCCTTGCTGCTCGCGGCTGCTCTGCGCTGGCCGGGGCAGGTTGTCGCCATCCACGTTCACCACGGCTTGCAAGCCGCTGCCGATGATTTTGTGCGCATGTGCGAGACCACCTGCGCTGCTTTGATGGTTCCCCTGCACGTGGTGCGCGTGAATGCCAGCCACGCCGCAGGCCAAAGCCCCGAAGACGCGGCGCGGATTGCCCGCTACGCGGCGCTGGCCGAGGCAGCGCGATCGCTCGGTGCCAGCGCGGTACTGCTGGGCCAGCATGCCGACGACCAAGTGGAGACGATGTTGCTGGCGCTGAGTCGTGGCGCAGGCCTGCCTGGGCTGTCTGGCATGGCGATGCAGTTTGAGCGCGGTGGCGTGCAGTTCTTCCGGCCCTTGCTCCAGACGCCAGCAGGCGCCTTGCGTGACTGGCTGGTGCTGCAGGGTCAGGCCTTCATCGATGACCCCACCAACTCCGACGAGCGCTTCACCCGCAACCGCATCCGTGCTCGCCTGTTGCCCGTGCTGGAGGCTACGTTTCCGCAGTTCCGGACCACCTTTGCGCGCAGCGCCCGGCATGCGGCGCAGGCGCAAATGCTGCTGGTCGAGGTGGCGCGCGAAGACCTGCAGCGGGTGGGGGTGCCGCCGTTGATTCGTGCGTTGCAGACACTTTCGGTGGCCAGACAGGCCAACCTGCTGCGGCAATGGCTGGACGACTGCCACCATGCCGCCCCCAGCACAGCGCAGCTCGATCAGCTGCTTGAGCAGATCGCGGCCTGCACCACACGGAGCCACCGGATTCACCTCAAGGTGGCGGACGGTCATGTCACCCGTGTCGGGGACCGGCTTCACTGGGAGTGAGCAGCGTTCCGGCACAGGCCGGCTGGTTATAATTGAAGGCTTTGCTGGCCGCCCAAGCGCGTGCACAGCGGGGGCCGGCAGGCCTTCGTGGGCCCGGCTGGCAGCGTTTGCAACCAACCCCTGATTGACACTCTGTAATGGCATTGATCGTTCATAAATACGGCGGTACGTCGATGGGCTCCACCGAGCGCATCCGCAACGTGGCCAAGCGGGTCGCCAAGTGGGCCCGCGCCGGTCACCAGATGGTGGTGGTGCCCAGTGCCATGAGCGGCGAGACCAACCGCCTGCTCGGTCTGGCCAAAGAGCTGTCGCCCGCCAAGCCCGGCGATGCCTATGGCCGTGAGCTCGACGCGCTGGCCGCCACTGGCGAGCAGGCGTCCAGTGCCTTGCTGGCCATTGCGCTGCAGGCCGAGGGTCTGCAGGCCGTGAGCTACGCCGGCTGGCAGGTCACCATCAAGACCAACAACGCCTACACCAAGGCGCGCATCGAATCGATTGACGACCAGCGCGTGCGTGCCGACCTGGCGGCAGGCAAGGTGGTCATCATCACCGGCTTTCAGGGTGTGGACGACGGCGGCAACATCACCACCCTCGGCCGGGGCGGCTCCGACACCTCGGCTGTGGCTGTGGCTGCTGCCCTGAAGGCGCATGAGTGCCTGATTTACACCGATGTCGATGGCGTCTACACGACCGATCCGCGCGTGGTGCCCGAGGCACGCCGCCTGCACACGGTGAGCTTTGAAGAGATGCTGGAGATGGCCTCCATGGGCTCCAAGGTGCTGCAGATCCGTTCGGTGGAGTTCGCCGGCAAATACAAGGTGCCGCTGCGCGTGCTGTCCAGCTTCACCGATTGGGACATCGACATCAACGAAGAAGCCAGGTCAGGCACTTTGATCAGTTTTGAGGAAGACGAAAACATGGAACAAGCCATCGTATCGGGCATCGCATTCAACCGCGACGAAGCCAAAATCTCCGTGCTGGGCGTGCCTGACACACCGGGTATCGCGTACCAGATTCTGGGTGCGGTAGCCGACGCCAACGTTGAGGTGGACGTCATCATCCAGAACGTGAGCAAGGAAGGCAAGACCGACTTCAGCTTCACCGTTCACCGCAACGACTACGCCAAGGCCATGGACCTGCTCAAGACGAAGGTTGTGCCCCAACTCGGGGCACAGGAAGTCACCGGCGACGCCAAGATCTGCAAGGTCAGCATCGTCGGCATCGGCATGCGAAGCCATGTGGGCATTGCCAGCAAGATGTTCCGCGTGCTGAGCGAGGAGGGCATCAACATCCAGATGATCTCGACCAGCGAAATCAAGACTTCCGTCGTCATCGACGAGAAGTACATGGAACTGGCGGTGCGCGCGCTGCACAAGGCCTTCGATCTGGACCAGCCCGCTTCCTGAGCCCGCCCGGATGCGGTGGTCGCACCGCGCCCAAGTCGTGAGATAATTGTTTTACTGGAAACGTGACCGAGTGGCCGAAGGTGCTCCCCTGCTAAGGGAGTATGGGGTGTAGAGCCTCATCGAGGGTTCGAATCCCTCCGTTTCCGCCAAACCTGTGTTTGTTGCTGCCTTAAACCGCAATTGAAAACACCCTGAAAGCCCTGTCAGCCCCTGTGCTGCGGGGCTTTTTTGTTTCTGCTCTGCGTGAAAGTCTGGAGTTTCCACTGCGGTAGTGATTTGTATCCAAAGTAAACAGAAACGGCGGAGGCGACTTATTCTGGTGTCAGAATGCGCAAATGAACATTGCATCCGTCCTTAAACAGGAAATCTCGCGGGTCGCCCGAAAGGAAGTCCGGTCCGAGGTTCAGTCACTCAAAAAGGCTTCCAGCCAGTACCGCAGCGACATTGCTGCACTGAAGCGTCGTGTGATGACGCTTGAGCGTCTGGTGGGTCGATTAGGCAAGGGGAAGGCGAGCGCGCCTGCAGCCGATTCAGGAGACACGCCCACTGCGCTGCGCTTTTCGGCCAAGGGGCTGGCCGCCCAGCGCAAGCGGCTCGGGCTGTCTGCTGCCGACGCGGGGCGCATTCTTGGTGTGTCTGGCGCCTCGGTCTACAACTGGGAAGACGGAACCACCCGGCCGCGTGCCAGCCAGTTGCCCGCCATCGCCCAACTCCGGAAGATGGGCAAACGCGAAGCCGCCGCACGGCTGGCCGCAACCGCCGCATAGGTCGCGCCCCGGACGGTGTGGTGCAGTCCTGGCGCCGATGCCATCGGTACGTCAGTGTTTTCCGCGATGTCGTGCGGCTGAGACTGCTGCGCACAATACTTGCTTGACTTGTTGTGGCCATTGGCGGTGCGTCGGCATGCCGGTTGCTTATCCATCACTTGAGTCAACCCTTACCGAATCCACCGGGCGCGCCTGCCCCTGCCGACCATGCGTCTTCGCCATATTGAGGTTTTCAATGCCGTGATGCTGACCGGCAGCGTCAGTGGCGCGGCGCGTCTGATCAACGTCACCCAGCCTGCCGTCAGCCGCATCCTGCAGCACGCAGAACTGCAACTGGGCTTTTCCCTGTTCCAGCGGAGCAAGGGGCGCCTGATGCCGACGGCTGAAGCGCTGACGCTGCACCCGCACATCGAGCGCCTGTTCTCGCAACTGGACGAGGTACAGCGTCTTGCTGCCACCCTGAAAGCCGGGAACAGTGCCAAGGAATTGCGCGTGCTGACCGTGCTGGCGCTGAGCTACGAAATCCTGCCGCGGGCCATCAAGCTGTTCCGGGTGAAACATGCGGATGTGGCCATCACTGTGCAGGCTCTGCATTCGCCGCAGATCGTCTCGGCACTGGCATTGCAGGAAGCTGATGTAGGCTTTCTGTTCAGCCAGGTGACTCACTCTGCCCTGGCGCAGGAGCATCTGTCTGACGGGCACATGGTTTGCGTGGTGCCCAAGGGCATGCTGCCAAGCCGGCTGATCAAGCGCGGCAGTGTCTCGCTGGCCGAACTGAGCGGTCAACCCGTTATCGGGCTGGACGTGATGGACCCGGTGGGGCGCAGCCTCAACCAGGCGTGCCGCGAGGCCGAGGTCGGCCTGCAGTTCGACATCACCGTGCAAACCTACCACTCGGCGCTGGCGCTGGCCCATCACGGCCTGGGCATTGCCCTGATCGACACCTGCACCGCAGCGTCTGCCGACCGCGCGCGGGTGGATGTGCTGACACTGGATCCCCTGATTCCGGTACCGGTCAAGGCGCTGTGGCCCGCCGGCAAGCCCGGCTCAGTGGCGGTACGTGCCTTTGTGCGATGCTTTCATCAGGCTCTGGCGCAGACCGTCTGAAGTGGTCGAGGCGGCTCGCATACTCAGCGCGGGGCTGGGGCGATTGATCAGTGCCGCAATCTTTTCCGCCGAGCCGAACGCCAGAGTGAAGCCCAGGGCGCCATGCCCTGTGTTGAACAGCAGGTTGTCTGGCCCCCGCTGATGACGGCCCACCACCGGCAGACCGGTGGGTGTGGCCGGTCGCATGCCGGCCCACGGATGCAGTGCCTCAAAGCGGCTGCTGTAGGGGAACATGGCTTGCGTGGAGGCCTTGAGTGATTCGATTTGAGCCAGCTGGATGCGGGTGTCATAGCCGGTGAGCTCAGCCATGCCGGCCACACGCAGGCGTGAGCCGATGCGTGCAAATACCACCTTGCGGGCGCTATCAGTCACATTCACGAAGGGCGCGGCATCTGGCGGGCCGGCGACGTCCACCGTGATGCTGTAACCCTTCAGGGGATAGATGGGCAGATGAATGCCCAGCCTGGCTGCCAGCCGGGGAGAGTCGGCGCCCAGCGCCATCACAAAGCGGTCGGCCTCCAGATGGCCTTGTGAGGTGGCCACTGCGGTGATCAGCTTGCCCCGCTGCACCAGCGAGCTGATGGATGTGCCGAGCAGAAAGCGCACGCCCTGCGACCGCAGCACTTGCATCAGTGCCGTGCAGGTCTTCTGGCAGTCTGCGGCACATTCCCCGGGGGTGTAGATCGCCCCCGAGATGTTGGAGTGATGGTGCTTGAGCGCCGGCTCCAACTCCACGCAGCGGTCAGCGCTCACGGCTTCCTGTTGGCTGCCCATCGCGCGCTGCAGCAGCATCTGCCGCTTGGCATTGGCCAGCGAGTCGGCATCGCTGTAGAGCACCAGCTTGCCGGTGGCTGAAAAATCGCAATTGAGCTGCTCACGCGCCAGCATGTTGTCGAAAGACTGCCGGCTGCGTGCGGCCAGCGTGAGCAGGCTGGCGGTGGTCTCGCGTGAGGTGGTGCTGTTGCAGGCGGCGAGGAACT
>CALSAU010000122.1:0-6414 GCA_943372985.1 Polaromonas sp. YR568
TGGTCTTGAGCAGTTCCCAGTCGAGTGTCGGCGCCTCGCCCTTCCAGCCAAAGCCGTGGGATTCTTCAAAGCTCTCGGCAAAGTGGGCCGCGTAGCTGTAGAGCTTTTTCGGAATACAGCCGACGTTCACGCAGGTGCCGCCCATGGCCGACACCTCTGCCACCGCCACCTTGGCGCCGCGCTGCGCCGCCATGCGGGCGGCGCGTACCCCGCCGCTGCCGCCGCCAATCACAAAAAGGTCAAAGTCAAAAGCAGTTGTTCCCATTTCGCCGTCCGTCCATCTTTCCATGTCACTGCATAGCAGCCGAAGGGAAAGACCTTACCACTGCGCAATCTCCTATGCATGGCAGGTCTACAAGACGGCCCATGCCGCTTCTACGGACGCCGCGCAAGCGGTGCGGTGGTGTGCGTCAGCTGGCCCAGTTCCTCCTTCATCCAGTCGATGAACATGCGGGTGCGTGCCGGCAGCAAACGGGCATGCGGATACACCACGCTCACCGGCCGGCGTGGCGGCTCGAACTCTTCCAGCACCACCACCAGTTTCTTGCTCGCGATGTAGGGCGCGGCCTGGTAGGAGATGAACATGCCGTAGCCCATGCCTTCGGCACAGGCCTCCACCGCCGGGGCGGCGTTGTTGAATTCGAGGTTGCCTGAAACGGGCACGGTGAAGCTCTTGCCCTTTTCATGGAAGGTCCACCACGGTCCACCCGGCGGCGCAAAGCGGATGCAGTTGGCCTTGAGCAGGTCGCGCGGGTGTTGGGGTTTGCCGTGGCGCTTGAGGTAGGCGGGGCTGACTACCACCACCCGGCGGATGTGGAACACCGTCTGCGCGACCAGCGTGGAATCTTCCAGCGCGCCAATGCGTATGCCCACGTCCACGCCTTCTTCCAGCAGGTTCACCACGCGGTCGTACAGCATCAGGCTGCAGCGCACCTCGGGGTAGCGCTGCACAAAGCGCGTGACGGCGGGCGCCACATACATCTGCCCGAACAGCACAGGCGCGGTGATGACCAGCGGGCCGCGCGGCTCACCCACCTGGGTGCTGATCGATGCCTCGGCGTCCTGCACCGAGGCCAGCACCTGCCGGCACTGGTCAAGGTAACGCCGCCCCTCGTCGGTCAGCGCGATGCGGCGCGTGCTCCGGTTGAAGAGCCGCACGCCCAGATGCGCTTCGAGCGCAGCCAGCGTGCGCACCACGGCCGGCAATGAAGAGTCCATGACGCGGGCCGCCGCAGTGAGGCTGCCTTCCTCGGCGATATGGATGAAGGCCTGCATGGCGCGGAGTTTGTCCATCGGTGGCTCGCTGGGGTGTGCTTGTGGTGGCCAGTATGGTGGCGAGATTACTCCATAAATCGGAGTAGTCAAATGCAATAGAAGGCATTTATTGATTGATTCGACTCAACCAGAATTCAGTCCTAGAGACCCCAACGCCTGCCAACGCCACCTCAAGAAAGATCGCCATGACTCAACCAGCCAACGCATTCGCCACCCGTTCCCTTCCCGCCCAGCCCATCAAGCTGCACCGTGTCGCCATCTCCGGCCACTCTCACCGCGTCGAGCTGTTCCTCTCGCTGCTCGGGCTCCCCTTCGAGCTGGTTGATGTGGACCTGGCCGCCAAGGCGCACAAGTCACCTGGGTTTCTGGCGATGAATGCCTTCGGCCAGGTGCCGGTGATCCAGGACGGCGAGGTGACGCTGGCCGACTCCACTGCCATCCTGGTGTACCTCACGCTGCGCTATGCGGCCGATGCCAATGCCTGGCTGCCACGCGATCCGCTGCAGGCGGCACAGGTGCAGCGCTGGTTGTCGGCCGCGTCCGGGCCACTGGCCTTTGGCCCGGCATCGGCGCGGGTCATCAACCTGTTCAAGCTGCCCACCCCGCCGGACGATGCCATTGCCCGCGCGCATGGATTGCTGGGCGTGATGGAGCAGCAACTGGCCAGCACGCCTTATCTGGTGGGTGCTGCCCCCACGCTGGCCGACATTGCCCACTACAGCTATGTGGCGCATGCACCCGAGGGCAATGTCTCGCTGGCCGACTACCCGCAGGTGCGGGCCTGGCTGGCGCGCATTGAGGCGCTGCCCGGCTTTGTGCCCATGGTTCGCTCGCCCATCGGGCTGGCAGCATGACATCCGCACCGCCTGTGGCCGATACCTTTCACGAAGGCGAGCGTGCTGTGCAGGCGCGTGTCG
Source organism: Polaromonas sp. YR568 (assembly GCA_943372985.1). Lineage (GTDB taxonomy): Bacteria > Pseudomonadota > Gammaproteobacteria > Burkholderiales > Burkholderiaceae_C > Polaromonas. The sequence goes on from CALSAU010000122.1 coordinate 2,193, forward strand.
GTACTGTGGTGCGCGAGCGGCTGGCGCAGATGGGGCCGCGTGTGATCCGCGACTTCATGCCCGATCAGCACCGCGAGTTTTTCCAGCAACTGCCGTTTGTGCTGGTGGGTACGGTGGATTCTGCCGGCCAGCCCTGGGCCTCGGTGCTGGCGGCGCCGCCCGGCTTCATCCACTCGCCGGACGCGCATCACCTGAAAGTGCGTACGCTGCCCTTGCCCGGTGATCCGCTGCAGCACACCCTGGCCGACGGCGCCGACATCGGCCTGCTGGGCATCGAGCCGCACACGCGGCGGCGCAATCGCATGAACGGTGTGGTGCAGCACGTGGGCGAATCGGGATTCGAGGTGGTGCTGCGCCAGAGCTTTGGCAATTGCCCCAAGTACATTCAGGCGCGGGAGCCGGTGTATCTGGATGTACCAGCGGCCAGCGCACCAGTGGTGAATGAGTCCACCGGGCTGGACGCTGCCGCGCGCCGCATGGTCAGCCAGGCCGACACCTTTTTCATTGCGACCGCTTATGCCGGGGAAGGCGTGGGCGCTGCTGGTGGCGTGGATGTGTCGCACCGCGGCGGCAAACCCGGCTTTGTACGGGTCGATGCCGATGGCACGCTCACCGTGCCGGATTTTCTGGGCAACTTTTTCTTCAACACGCTGGGCAATCTCACCGTCAACCCCCGCGCAGGACTGCTCTTCATCGACTTTGATTCCGGCGACCTGCTGTATCTGGCGGTGACGGCTGAGATCGTGTGGGAGGGCGCCGAGCTTCAGGCCTTCGAGGGTGCGCAGCGCCTGTTGAAACTGAAGGTGGTCTCGTCCCGCCGGGTGGAAGCGGCCTTGCCGCTGCGCTGGGGTGCGGCGGAGCTGTCGCCGGTGCTGGCTGCGACGGGGCAATGGGCTTGAGGCGCTGAACAGCAGCGCAAAAGGTACCCCGCCGATAATCGGCGCATGACCTCTTCCGTTGATTCTTCCGCCGACTTCAGTCGCCTGCCACTGAACCCGGCGATGCTCGCCAACCTGGCGCTGCTGGGCTACACCCGAATGACGCCCATCCAGGCCGCCAGCCTGCCGGTGGCGCTACTGGGCAAGGACCTGATCGCGCAGGCCAAGACGGGCAGCGGCAAGACTGCGGCATTCGCGCTGGCGCTGCTGGCCAATCTCAATGCGCGCCGCTTTGCGGTGCAGGCCATGGTGCTGTGTCCCACGCGCGAGCTGGCCGATCAGGTGACCACTGAAATCCGCCGCCTGGCGCGGGCTGAAGAGAACATCAAGGTCGTCACGCTCTGCGGCGGCGTTGCGCTGCGCGGGCAGACGGCCAGCTTGGAGCACGGGGCACACATCGTGGTCGGCACCCCGGGCCGCATCATGGACCATCTGGCGCGCGGTCACCTGAATCTGGAAGCGCTGAACACGCTGGTGCTTGATGAAGCCGACCGCATGCTGGACATGGGCTTTTTCGACGACATCGCCACCGTGGCGCGGCAGTGCCCGCCCGAGCGGCAGACGTTGCTGTTCTCGGCCACTTACCCGGCAGGCATTGCCAAGCTGAGCCAGCAGTTCATGAAGGCGCCGCAGACCATCAGCGTGCAGGCGCAGCATGAGAAAAGCAAAATCCGCCAGCGCTGGTACGAGGTGAAGGAAAGCGAGCGCCTGCACGCTGTGTCGCTGGTGCTGAACCACTACCGGCCGGTGAGCACGCTGGCGTTCTGCAACACCAAGGTGCAGTGCCGCGACCTGGTGGCGGTGCTGCGCGCGCAGGGCTTCAGCGCACTGGCGCTCTATGGCGAGCTGGAGCAGCGCGAGCGCGACCAGGTGCTGGTGCAGTTTGCCAACCGCAGCTGCTCGGTGCTGGTGGCCACCGATGTGGCTGCGCGTGGCCTCGACATCACACAACTCGAAATGGTCATCAACGTCGATGTGACGCCCGACCCCGAGGTTCACATTCACCGCATCGGCCGCACCGGCCGTGCCGATGAAGAGGGCTGGGCCATCAGTCTGGCAAGCATGAACGAGATGGGTTCGGTCGGCAAGATTGAGCAGTTGCAAAAGGCCGAGTCCGACTGGCACAAGCTCACCGAGCTGACCCCCGCCAGCAAGGAGCCGCTGACACCACCGATGCGCACGCTGCAGATCGTCGGCGGCCGCAAGGAAAAAATCCGCGCGGGCGACGTGCTGGGCGCGCTGACCGGCGAGGCCGGCTTCACGCGCGAGCAGGTCGGCAAGATCAACGTCAACGAGTTCTCCACCTATGTGGCGGTGGACAGCCGCATTGCGAATGAAGCGCTGCACAAGCTCTCGACCGGTCGCGTCAAGGGCAAGAGCGTGAAGGTGCGGCTGCTGGATGAAGAGGCCTGATGGCCATGGCTGATTCGCATGCAGCGCCGCATTCAGTAGCCCTTGTGGTGGGGGCTGGCGGTGGCCTGGGCGCAGCGTTGGTGACTGAGCTCTCGCAGAGCCACGACACGGTGCTGGCGCTGGGTCGGCACACACAGCCTGCGATTGATTTTGCAGACGAGGCGAGCATCGCCCACGCCGCCGCCTGGGTGGCCAGCGAGTGCGAGCGGCTGCAGGGTGAGCTGCGGCTGATGGTCGTGGCCAGCGGTTTTCTGCATGGCGCGGCCGGCCAGCCCGAGCGCAGCTGGTCGCAGCTGAACCCCGATTACCTGCAGCAGGTGTTTCTGGTCAACACCATCGGCCCGGCGCTGTTGATGAAGCATTTGCTGCCGCTGCTGCCCAAGCAGGGGCGCTGCGTGGCGGCCTTCATCTCGGCCAAGGTCGGCAGCATCGGCGACAACGCGCTGGGCGGTTGGTACGGCTACCGGGCTTCCAAGGCGGCGCTCAACCAGCTGGTCAAGACGGCCTCCATCGAGCTGGCGCGGCGCAACCGGCAGGCGCTGTGTGTGGCGGTGCACCCGGGCACGGTGGACACGGCGCTGAGCCAGCCGTTCTCCAAAACCGGCCTGAATGTGCGGCCGCCCGCGCAGGCTGCGCACGAGATTCTGGCGGTGCTGCAGCAACTGCCGCCTGAAGCCACCGGCCAGCTGGTGGACTACCAGGGGCAGACGCTGCCGTTCTGAAACTGCAGAAGGGCCAGGGCAGCCGGCCTGCTTGATCCAGTTCGCCGGACGCGCTGTGACGGTGGGCAGAGTGCGTTTGCCGTCGGCTGCGCCTCCTGTAGTCCTTCACGCCACGTCGGTGCCAGACACCGCAGGCGCAGCGCCCGGGCCAAGTGCGCGACCACTCACTCTGGCAGCTGGTGGCGCCCACAATCGCTGTTCAATGCCCATGGCTACGCCGTGCGGCGACGCCTGCCTCAGGGCATTCCTCGAACATCCTCCCGAAAGCACCTATGGTCCGGCTCCAGTTTTCCATTGACCTGCACTACGACATCGCGCCGCCCGGCGCCGATTTCATCTTCAACATCCACGCCGCCCACACGCCGCAGCAGACCGTGCTGAGCGAAGACCTGCAGGTCAGCCAGAACGTGCCGTACACCATCGATACCGATCCGGCGAGTCGCAACCGCTATCTGCGCATGCAGGCCGGCGGCGGTCCGCTGCAGGTGCGCTACGCCGCGACGGTGGACATTGCCCACCACGAGGCCATGCCGCTGGAACTGGGCGAAGTGCCGGTCTGCCAGATTCCCGGCGCGGTGCTGCCCTATGTGTATCCCAGCCGCTATTGCCAGTCTGACCGGCTGCAGAAGCTGGCCTTCAACGAGTTTGGTCATCTGCCGCAGGGCTACAGCCGGGCCGAGGCGATCTGCCAGTGGGTACAGCAGCGGGTGAGTTTCCAGTCCAACAGCACGCACGGCAGCACCTCGGCGGTGGACACGGTGATCGAGCGCGTCGGCGTGTGCCGCGACTTTGCTCATTTGATGATTGCGCTGTGCCGCGCCATCAACCTGCCCGCGCGCTTTGCCACCGGCATTGATTTCGGCGCCGATCCGTCGCTGGGCCCGACAGACTTTCACGCCTATGTGGAGGTGTACCTCGGGCACCGCTGGTACCTGTTCGATCCGTCAGGCACAGCGATTCCTATGGGTTTTGTGCGCTTTGCCACCGGGCGGGATGCAGCCGATGCGGCATTTGCCATGATGTTTGGCATTGTCAGCTCAGGCGCGCCGGTGATACAGATTCAGCCGGTTGCCAATGCATACGGCGAGGTGGTGATGCCCCGGCGGGTGAACAACGCGCTGTCAACCGACAGCGCCTGAGTTCACTGCG
>CALSAU010000123.1:0-6350 GCA_943372985.1 Polaromonas sp. YR568
GCGTGGGGCAGCGAGTTTGTCCGCATGCAGGACGCCGGGCACATCAATGTGGAGTCGGGCCATGGCGAGTGGCCGCTGGGTGCGGCGCTGCTTCAGTCACTGGCCAATGAATCGACGTTGGTGCCAGCGCTATTGCCACAGGCCGCAGCTGCCTCTTTTCAGTCTCTCTCTTCATCACCTTTCAGCTCTTACCAAACGATATGACTTCCCCTCTCAAGACGGCTTTTGCCGCCATCGCCCTGACGACCGCAGGTCTCGCCTCTTCGCAAACCCTGCTCAACGGTTCATATGACGTGGCGCGTGAGTTCTACAAGGAATACAACGCCGCTTTTATCGCGTACTACAAGAAGACCACCGGCAAGGAGATCAAGATTGACCAGTCGCACGGCGGCTCCAGCGCGATTGCGCGCTCTGTCGCTGATGGCCTGGACGCCGATGTGGTGACGATGAACACCAGTACCGATGTGGATTTCCTAGCCGGTGCGGGCGTGGTCGCCAAAGACTGGGCCAAGCGCTTCCCGGGCAACGCGTCGCCCACCACCTCGACCATGTTGTTTCTGGTGCGCAATGGCAACCCCAAGCGGATCAAGGACTGGGACGACCTCATCAAGCCCGGCATTCAGGTGATCGTGGTCAATCCCAAAACCGGGGGCAACGGCCGCTATACCTACCTTGCCGCCTGGGGCTACGCCAAGAAAAAGGGCGCCACCGACGCGCAGGCCGCCGAGTTTGTGGGCAAGCTTTATGCAAACGTGCCGGTGCTGGGCAAGGGCGGCCGCGACGCGACCACTGTGTTCCTGCAGCGCAACATTGGCGATGTGCTCATCACCTTTGAATCTGAAGTGCTGTCGGTGAACAAGGAGTTCGGCGAAGGCAAGGTCGATGCGGTATACCCGTCCATCAGCATCCTGGCCGAGAACCCGGTCGCGGTGGTGGAGCGCACTGTCGCCAAAAAGGGCACGGCCGATCTGGCCAAGGCCTATCTGGATCACCTCTATTCCGATGAAGGGCAGGAAATTGCCGCCCGCCACGCGCTGCGCCCCCGCTCGCAGGCGGTGCTGAAAAAGTACGCCAGCACCTTCAAGCCGGTGCAGCTGTTCACGGTGCAGGAGCTGTTCGGCTCGCTCGGCGAAGCGCAGAAAGTGCACTTCAACGATGGTGGCCAGTTCGACAGGCTTTACACCGTCAAGTAAGCCGCCAGCGCCATGAGTTCCCTGACTTCCACAGCGCCAGGCGCGGCGGTGCTTTCTTGCGCCCCGGCGGCAGGCAGGCGCGCCGCCCGGCGGGTGTTGCCCGGCTTTCACCTCACGCTGGGCTACACCGTGTTCTACCTCAGCCTGATCGTGCTGATTCCGATTTCGGCGCTGTTCTTCAAGACCTTCTCGCTGACCTGGGAGCAGTTCTGGCTGGCCGTGACGTCACCGCGCGTGCTGGCCTCGTACCGCCTCACGTTCGGCGCCTCGCTGATCGCGGCGCTGGTCAACCTGGTGTTCGGTCTGCTGTTGGCCTGGGTGCTGGTGCGCTACAGCTTTCCCGGCAAGAAGTTCGTTGATGCGCTGGTGGACCTGCCTTTTGCCTTGCCCACTGCCGTAGCCGGCATCTCGCTCACGGCGCTGCTGGCCGGCAACGGCTGGATTGGCCAGTACCTGGAGCCGATGGGCATCAAGCTGGCCTTCACGCCCGCCGGCGTGGTGATTGCCCTGATCTTCATCGGCTTGCCGTTTGTGGTGCGTACCGTGCAGCCGGTGCTGGAAGACGCCGAGAAAGAGCTGGAGGAGGCTGCCACCTCACTGGGCGCCACGCGCCTGCAGATTTTCACCCGTATCATCCTGCCGCACATTGCGCCCGCGCTGCTCACCGGCTTTGCCATGGCTTTTGCCCGGGCGATTGGCGAGTACGGCTCGGTCATCTTCATCGCCGGCAACATGCCCATGGTGTCGGAGATCACGCCGCTCATCATCATCGGCAAGCTGGAGCAGTACGACTACGCCGGTGCGACTGCGGTGGCGGTGGTGATGCTGGTGATTTCGTTTGCCTTGCTGCTGGTGATCAACGCGCTGCAAGCCTGGCAGCGGCGCCTTTCGGGGGCACAGTCATGAGCGCCACCACAACAATGATTCGGCAGAGCCGCTCCAGCACCACCGAAGCCCTATGGGTGCGCTACACCCTGATTGCGCTGGCACTGGCCTTTGTGTTCCTGTTCCTCGTGCTGCCGCTGGCAGCCGTGTTCACCGAAGCATTGCGCAAGGGCTTTGGTGCATATCTCGCGGCACTGCAGGAGCCTGATGCCTGGTCTGCGATACGGCTCACGCTGATCGCAGCCGCTATTGCCGTGCCGCTGAACCTGGTGTTCGGCGTGGCTGCGGCCTGGGCGATTGCCAAGTACGAATTCCGTGGCAAGTCATTTCTCACCACGCTGGTGGACCTGCCGTTTTCCGTCTCGCCAGTGGTGGCGGGTCTGGTCTATGTGCTGGTGTTTGGTGCGCAGGGCTGGTTCGGGCCGTGGCTGCAGGCCAACGATGTGAAGATCATCTTTGCGGTGCCCGGCATTGTGCTGGCCACGGTGTTTGTGACCTTCCCCTTCATCGCCCGCGAGCTGATTCCGCTGATGCAGGCGCAGGGCAACGACGAGGAGCAGGCTGCCATCGTGCTGGGCGCTACCGGCTGGCAGACCTTCTGGCATGTCACGCTGCCCAACATCAAGTGGGGCCTGATTTACGGCGTGATCCTGTGCAACGCACGGGCCATGGGCGAATTTGGCGCGGTGTCGGTGGTTTCGGGCCATATCCGCGGGCAGACCAACACCTTGCCGCTGCACGTTGAGATTCTCTACAACGAATACCAGTCGGTGGCGGCCTTTGCTGTGGCGTCGCTGCTGGCCATCCTCGCACTGGTCACGCTGGTCATCAAATCAGTCGCCGAATGGCGCCATGAGGCTGAGATGAAGGCTGCCGCCGAGCTGCCACCCGAAAGGCCACATTCCACCGATCCGTTCAACCTGAGCCTGTCGAAGGGCTCGGCCTGAACGGTCAACCGGAGAAATACCATGAGCATCGAAATCCGCAACGTCAGCAAACACTTTGGTAACTTCCAGGCGCTGGGCGATGTCAGCCTGGACATCGCATCGGGCGAGCTGGTCGCCTTGCTGGGCCCCTCGGGCTGCGGCAAGACGACCCTGCTGCGCATCATTGCCGGGCTGGAAACCGCCGACCGCGGCAGCATTCTCTTCAGCGGCGAAGACACCACCGACGTGCATGTGCGCGAGCGACAGGTCGGCTTTGTGTTCCAGCACTACGCGCTCTTTCGCCACATGACGGTGTTCGAGAACGTCGCCTTCGGCCTGCGCATGAAGCCGCGCAGCCAGCGGCCCTCGGAGGCGCAGATCAAGGAAAAAGTCCATGCGCTGCTCAATCTGGTGCAGCTCGACTGGCTGGCCGAACGGTTTCCGTCGCAGCTCTCGGGCGGGCAGCGCCAGCGCATTGCCCTGGCGCGCGCGCTGGCGGTGGAGCCCAAGGTGTTGCTGCTCGACGAGCCCTTTGGTGCGCTCGACGCCAAGGTGCGCAAGGAACTGCGCCGCTGGCTGCGCCGCCTTCACGACGACCTGCATGTGACCAGCATTTTCGTGACCCACGATCAGGAAGAAGCCCTGGAAGTGGCCGACCGCGTGGTGCTGATGAACCAGGGCAAGGTCGAGCAGATCGGTTCACCCCAGCAGGTGTGGGACCATCCGGCCAGCCCGTTTGTGTATGGCTTTCTGGGTGACGTGAACCTGTTCCATGGCCGCGCCCACGAAGGCGAGGTCTATCTGGGAGGGCAGCATGAAGGCATGCGCATCGACTCGCCCGAGCACGCCGGGGCGCAGGATGCCAAAGCGCTGGCCTATGTGCGCCCGCATGACCTCGACGTGCAGCGCTATGCGCCGGGTGCCGAAGGCATTGCCGTGCATCTGGAGCGCGCCATCGTCATCGGTCCGATGGCCCGGCTGGAACTGGCACCAGCCGAAGGCCATGCGCAGCAGGGCAGTGCATCCGATGACCACCTGATCGAGGCGCAAATCCCGTCGCAGCAATTCAGGGACATGGGTTTGCGCGAGGGCGATATGCTGGTGGTGACGCCGCGCAAGGCGAGGGTGTTTGTGCAGACCTGAAACCGGCTTTGTCATGAGCCGGTTTGATGGCTGACGTGAAGGTGGCAGAAGAGGTGGCAGCGGGCTGCGCACCAGGGCCTCAGGAACTTATTGCCGATCCCGCCCACGAACCATCAGACAATTCACCCATCGCTGATTTCAAGGGACCCTGATGTTTTTGACGTATTTCGACGCCATGCCCCGCCGTGTTCTGGCGCTGATTGCTGCGGCCTGCGTGGCCATGCTGGCGTTTGGCCTGTACCTGCAGCATGGGCTGGGTCTAGAGCCTTGCCCCATGTGCATCGTGCAGCGCTATGCCCTGATCGGGGTGGGCGTGCTGGCGGGCCTCACAGCCTTTGCCAAAAGCCGCGAGCTGCTGGTCGCAGGGTCGGCTCTGATGGTGCTGATGACCGGCTTTGGCGCCTTCGTGGCGGCGCGGCAGAGTTTTCTGCAGTGGTACCCGCCAGAGGTCGCATCGTGCGGCCGCGACTTCTACGGAATGATCGAAACCTTCCCGCTCAAGCGCGCGATTCCGATGATCTTCAAGGGCAGTGGCGACTGCACCAAGATCGACTGGACCTTTCTGGGTGGCTCGATTGCCAACTGGTCCTTCGTGTGCTTTGTGGCGATGGGCCTGGTGGGCCTGACACTGATGCTGCGGCAGCTGCGCGCGCGCTGAATCCTTCTGCGCTGAATACCCGGGCCCGGCAACTTGCCGGGTTTTTTCGTTGGGATTTTATTTTTCCAGAGAAATCAATGGTTTATTGAGCTTCTTTCAAGTTGTACAGACCTCTTTCGAGCGCTTTCCCAGGCCTCTGAAAGGATATTTCCCAAGAGTACAAAGCTGACTTTATACTGTACATAAATACAGTATTTGATCATGTTTTTGGGCTCACCATGCTTTCCAGTTCTCCTCTCGATCTCGCCTCGCCGGCACTTGCCGACGTCTGGCGCGCGGGCGAGCTGGGCGGCGTCAGCCAGTTGGTGCAGGCCACGGGCTACGCCGGTCTGGACGCCGCACTGCCCGGTAGCGGCTGGCCGCAAGGCGCATTGATCGAACTACTGCAGCCGCAGGCGGGGGTGCATGAGTGGGGGTTGCTGGCACCTGCTCTGGCGGCTGTCCAGCAGGCGCAACCGGCCCGGTGGCTGGTGCTGGTGGGCGCACCGCAGCTGCCGTTTGGTCCGGCGCTGGGGGCGCAGCAGTTGCAGATGATGCAGTGGCTCAGCGTGCACGGCCGGCCGGGTGATGCGCCATCGCTGCTGTGGGCCACGCGCGAGGCGCTGCAGTGCGCCGATGTATCTGCCGTGCTGGCCTGGCTGCCCGATGCGCGCAGCGCGCACCTGCGCCGCCTGCAGATCGCAGCCCATGCGCACCACAAGCTGCTGTTTGTCTTCCGGCCGCTGCGGGCGCAGCAGGAGTCGTCGCCCGCGCCGCTGCGCCTGCGGCTGGAGGGCACCTTGAGCGAAGCGGGCAACCTGCAGGTGGAGGTTTTCAAGCGCCGTGGTCCGCCGCTGGCGGCACCGCTGCTGCTCGACACCCGGCCTGCGCGGCTGGCTGCCTTGCTGGCTGCGAGTCGTGAAAGGGCCCGGCAAAAGCGCGAAGAACTGTCCACTGTTCAAGCGCCATCCCGGTTGCCACTGTTTTCGTGGCCCGCCATTCCATCGCAAAGCCCTGTTCATGCGCTGCTGGATCGCATTGCACATCTCCATCACCACTGAGCCAGCAGCGCCTGCCCATGCTGGTGGGGTGGTGATGGACGAGGCCGCCCTGCAGAAAGCGCTGGCCAGTCTGGCGCTGGGCTTCACCCCGCACGTCGCGCTGGTGGACGAGGCCGTATTGCTGGACGTGACCGGCAGCCTGCGCCTTTTTGGCGGCTTGGCCAGCCTGATGCAAGCGCTGGCAAAGCGCACGGAGGCGTTTCTCGACATGCATCAACTCCAGGCCCAGATCGCCCGGGCGCAAGGCGCCAACTCGCTGGTGGCGCTGGGCAGGCTGCGCCATCCGATGGGTACAACAAAGAGCAGCCCGCGCGTGGCCGACTTGCCCCTGCACACCCTCACTGCCGCCAGACCGCACCTTGATGTGCTGGAGCGCATTGGCTGCCGCCACTGGGGCGACCTGCTGAGCCTGCCGCGCGACGGCATGGCCCGGCGATTCGGGGCCGGGCTGCTGCAGGCGCTGGACCGTGCCCGCGGCAGTGCACCAGACGACTACCCCTGGCTG
>CALSAU010000124.1:0-6334 GCA_943372985.1 Polaromonas sp. YR568
ACCCTGTCGGTTCTTGTACTCAACATCGTGGCACGCGTTTTCCTGCGTGAAAAGTCGCGGGGTTGACGTCGACCATCTTCAATTAGACATTTGACTTTTACAAGATTCGGGAGCCTCTGATGCCAAATACCGCTGCTGCTGCGCAAGCAAAGAAAAACGCCCTTGAGTTGCGGGACCTGTATTTTTATTATGGAAAATTTCAGGGCCTGAAGAATGTGAACCTGGATATTGAAGAACGTAAGGTCACGGCCTTTATCGGCCCGTCGGGTTGTGGCAAGTCCACATTGCTGCGCACGCTCAACCGCATGTACAGCCTGTATCCAGGGCAGCGCGCGGAGGGGCAAATTAATTTTTACGGCCAGAATATCCTCGATCCGAAGCAAGACATCAATCTCTTGCGGGCCCGGATCGGGATGGTTTTTCAAAAGCCCACGCCGTTCCCGATGTCGATTTACGAGAACATCGCTTTTGGCGTGAAGCTGTACGAGAACCTCAGCGAGAGCGAAATGGATGATCGCGTCGAATGGGCCTTGTCCAAGGCCGCGCTGTGGAATGAGGTCAAGGACAAGCTGAACCAGAGCGGTCTTTCACTGTCGGGCGGCCAGCAGCAGCGGCTTTGCATCGCTCGCAGCGTGGCGGTCAAGCCTTCGGTGCTCCTGCTCGATGAGCCCACCTCTGCGCTGGACCCGATCTCCACCGGCAAGGTGGAAGAACTGGTGCACGAGCTGAAGCAGGATTACACCATCGCCATCGTGACCCACAACATGCAGCAGGCGGCGCGTTGCAGCGATTACACCGCCTACATGTATCTCGGTGAGCTCATCGAATTTGGCGAAACCGATCAGATATTCCTCAAGCCCAAACGGCAGGAAACCGAAGACTACATCACAGGAAGGTTTGGTTGATCATGAGTGACAAGCATCTGTCCAGCCAGTTCGACAGCGAACTGACCAGCGTTTCCACCCGCGTCATGGAGATGGGCGGTCTGGTGGAGTCGCAGATCCGCACGGCGGTCTACGCCTTGGCACAGTTCAGTGCCGATGCCGCCAGCCAGGTTTCTGAAGCCGAATCGCGTGTCAACGCCATGGAGGTGGAGATTGACAAGGAGCTGTCGTCCATCATTGCGCGTCGCCAGCCCACCGCGCGTGATTTGCGTCTGCTGATCGCGATTTCCAAGACCACGGCCAACCTGGAGCGTGCAGGTGATGAGGCCGACAAGATCGCACGCATGGTCAAGTCCATCATCGAAAGTGGCGCGGCGCGCACCATGCCGGCCTCGGAGCTGCGCGTGGCCGCCGATCTGGCTTCCGGTCTGCTGCGCAAGGCGCTCGACGCCTTTGCACGACTGGATGTGAACATGGCGGTCAGCATCCTCAAGGAAGACGATGCGATCGACAAGGAGTTCGACGGCTTCGTACGAAAGCTCATCACCTACATGATGGAAGACCCGCGCGCGATTTCGCCGAGTCTGGATCTGCTGTTCCTCGCCAAGGCCATCGAGCGCATCGGCGACCATGCCAAGAACATCGCCGAGTTCATCATCTACGTGGTCAAGGGTGCTGACATCCGGCACACCTCCATGGAAACCATCGAGTCTGTGGTCCGGTAAGCGCAATGAAACACCAGCCCCGCGTCCTGATTGTTGAAGACGAGCCGGCCATCGCTGAACTCATCGCGGTGAACCTGCGCCACAACGGCTTTCAGCCCATCTGGGCTGAAGATGGTGTGTCGGCGCAGCGTGAACTCGATGCCGTGCTGCCGGATGCCATCCTGCTCGACTGGATGCTGCCCGGCCAGAGCGGCGTCGTTCTGGCCAAGAAGTGGCGCGCAGATGCCCGGACTAAGGCCATACCCATCTTGATGTTGACCGCCCGCGGTGATGAGCCAGACAAGGTGCAGGGTCTGGACGCAGGGGCGGACGACTATGTGACCAAGCCGTTCTCAACCCAGGAGCTGCTGGCCCGCATTCGGGCCGTGTTGCGTCGCCGCGCGCCAGAGCAGGTCAATGACAGCGTGACGATTGGCGAACTGGTGCTCGACGCTGCCACACACCGGGTGTCGTGGCAGGGGCAACTGCTCAAGGTGGGGCCCACTGAGTACAAACTGCTCCACTACTTGATGAAGCACCCCGAGCGCGTTCACAGCCGGGGCCAGTTGCTCGACAAGGTGTGGGGCGACCATGTGTTCATCGAAGAGCGCACCGTGGACGTTCATGTCAAGCGCCTGCGCGAGGCGCTGGGTGCGGCGGGCGTGATGGTCGAAACCGTGCGAGGCGCGGGCTACCGGCTCACCGCGCAGGTTCAATTCCCGTCCGTCGAAACCCCACACTGAAGCGCTGGGGCTGGTCAGCCGCGGGAGTCCCCGGGCGCAGTCAAAAAGCGTCCGTAAAGCCGTCACAATTACCCCATGCTCTGGCGCCTTTGGGTATTCCTGTTATTGCATCTGGCCGGTGGCTTGGTCGGCTGGTCGTCAGCCCGGTCGCGCGGTGCGCTGGCTGGCGTGATTGCGGCCAGCGTCTGCTGGTTCATCATTGACGGTTTCCGCGGCGAGCGCGTATTGCGCTGGTTGCGGGGTGGTGCGCAGGCCGACCCGCCGCGCATGAATGGCATGTGGGGCGAGGCCGCTGACCGCATGCGCCGGGCCCTGCGCACGCGCCAGATTCAGGTGGAAGACAGCCAGACACGGCTGCGGGAATTTCTGGCGGCCATCCAGGCATCGCCCAACGGCGTGGTGCTGCTGGACGCCCAGGGCCGTATCGAGTGGTGTAACGAAACCGCTGCAGATCACTTCGGGTTCGATATGCGTCGGGACATGCTTCAACTGGTTGGCAACCTGGTTCGCGATCCGGTTTTCACGGCCTATCACTCCTCGAATGACTACGCCTCTGAGGCGGTGATGATCGGGCCGCGCAGCACTAGCAGCCGGCCGGTTCGCCTCGCGGTGCGCCTGCATCCCTATGGCGAGGGCCGCAAGCTGCTGCTGTCGCGCGACGTCACGGCTGTTGAACAGGCCGAGACCATGCGCCGCGATTTCGTGGCCAATGTGTCGCACGAGATCCGTACACCGCTCACCGTGCTGGCCGGGTTTGTGGAAACCCTGCAGTCGCTGCCGCTCAACGAGGATGACCGCATGCGCTACCTGGGGCTGATGGCGCAGCAGTCGCATCGCATGCAGACACTGGTGAATGATCTGCTCACGCTGTCCCGCCTTGAGGGAAGCCCGCAGCCAGGTACTGGCGACTGGACGCCGCTGGCCACGCTGCTGATGCAGTGCGAGCAGGAAGGTCGATCCTTGTCCGCACTGCTGTCGCCAGACCTGCCGCATGCCTTGCTGTTCAGCCCCTCGCCTCCGCTGGAGCTGGCAGGCACCGCGAGTGAACTGCTCAGCGCGATGTCCAATCTGCTCAGTAACGCCATCCGCTACACGCCTCCTGGCGGCCTGATTGAGGCCGGCTGGCGCATGCTCGACGACGGGCGTGTGGAGTTCAGCGTGAAGGATTCGGGACCTGGCATTGCCCCGGAGCACATTCCCCGGTTGACCGAGCGCTTTTACCGCGTGGATCGCAGCCGTTCACGCGAGACCGGTGGAACCGGCCTGGGGCTGGCCATCGTCAAGCATGTGGTGCAAAGACACGGTGGCGAGTTGCACATCGAAAGCCAGTTGGGAAGCGGGTCCTTGTTTGCGATCATCTTCCCCGCCATGCGCGTGCGCGACATTCAGGTCGCCTGAAAAGCCCGCCGAAGGCGATGCATGCACAACGGGTGTGCGAGTCAGTTCCGTGCGGTGTGATCGGCTTTGCCGTTCCGCACAGCGCGCCACAGCAGGACCAGAAAGCACCCAGCGACCAGCGCCAGCGCCACGGTGCTGGCCAGCCAGAAGCTCTGTGCCGACGATGAGGCCGTATGGCTGCCAACGCCTTCGTAGGTGAGCTGGTAGCCGCCATACAGGCCCAGACCCCAGAGCAGAACGCCATACAGCAACAGCGGCAACAGTGTGATGCCATAGCAGCGCAGCAGGAAAGCGCACAGGGCCTGCAGCGCATCGGCAAGGTGGTATGCCGCGACCCAGAGCAGCAGCGAGGAGGCCAGCGCCACAATGGCCGGACTGCCAGAGTACCAACTGGCCACCAGCGGAGCGGACAGGGCCAGCATGGCCGCCAGTGCAAGGGCCATCAGCACCGTCATCGTCATCACCAGCCAGACCACCTGCCGGGCCTTGGCCGGATGACCCGCACCCAGCCAGAACGAGACCCGTGCGCTGCCGGCAATGCCCACGGAAAGCGGCACCATGTACAGCAGGGCCGCTACGCTCGCAGCGATCTGGTGACTGGCCGAGGCCGTGGTTCCCAGTCGTGCGATGAAGAGCGCCATCAGCGTGAAGGAGGTCACCTCAACCAGATACGCCAGCCCACCCGGAATGCCCAGACGCGCGAACCGCCCGATCTGGCGCAAGTCGGGCGGCTCCAGCTTTTGCCAGAGCTGGAACGGCTGGTACAGGCTTTCGCGGCGCAGCATCAGGAAGGCTACCGCGAGCAGCAGGTAGTTGACGATCAGGGTGGCCCAGGCGCAACCAGCCGCGCCCATGGGTTCCACGCCAGCGCCGCCCGCGACCAGCCAGATGGACAGCGGAATCTTCACCGCCAGCGCACCCACCTGCAGCCAGGTCACCAGCAAGGGTTTGCCGAGGGACTGGTTGAAGGTGCTGTAGACCCGGAACAGCAGCGAAGGCGCAAAGCCGAAAGCCAGAATCGCCAGATAAAGCTCCACCTCTCCCTGCATTGACGGCGGCACATCAGCCCATCGCAGCAACGGGCCAGGCAACAGCAGGGCCGTCATGCCAACGACAGTGATGAGCGCGCAGAGGTAAAGGCTCTGGCGCAGTGAGCGACCCAGTGCGATGTAGTGCCGGCCGCCGCGCATTTCCGCCCAGATGGGCAGCAAGGCCTGCACGATGCCGATCAGTCCCACATACACGCTGATATAGAGCGCGGAGCCCACTGACAGCGCCGCCAGCGCCTCATCGCTGAAGCGGCCTGCAATCACGGTGTCTGCAACGCCAAAGGCCATCACCGCGAGCTGACCGACCAGCACGGTAGCCGCGTGCCGGCCGATGACCTTCAGCTCGCTCACGGCTGGCGGGCTGGCGGGGCCTGGGTGGCGGGTGTTCCGGCCGGAGCGGCCACGACGCTGACGCGCTTGAACACCAGGACGTTTTCGTTCCGGTCGGTCGGTCTGCGCACCGTGGCCTGAAAGGCCCAGTCAGGCAGGTTGACGACAGAGCCCAGCGTGGACTGGGCTTCAACGTCCACGATCAGATAGGGGCACATGGCCTGCTGCCCGGCCTGACGCAGCTGCAGATTGCCGTGGTAGCGCAGCGCGGCTGCCTGGGCGCTGCCAATGCCGTGCACGGCCACGCACGCCTTGGGGTCGACCAGATTGGCGATGCCGCGCGAGGTGGGTGCATAGCTGCGCGCGTAATCCAGCAGCGGCATCCAGAGCGTCATGAGCAGCAGCCAGCACAGCGTGGCACCACCGGCAGGCAGCACCAGCGATTTCCAGATGGCCGTGCGATGACCCGCGGTACGCCATTTCACCAGCCAGGTCCACGCCAGCGTGGCAGCGACGGCGGCGGCAAAAGCGATCCACGAAAAGCTGGGCTCGAAGCCGGGTGCCAGCTTGGCCACGTTGGCCGCCGGTTGCCGTGGAACGCCGGTTTGCATGGCAATCCACACCACCCAGATGATGATGCCGCAGCCAGTGAAAAACAGCAGCGTGAACCAGTCGATCAGCGACGCCACGCTGCGCTTGAGCGTGGGCAGGGCGAATGCAGCCAGTGCGGCGAGTGGCGGCAGCGCCAACAACAGGCTGCGGTCTGAGGCGGTGGTGGTCAGCGTCGCGGCAATCGCCATGACCGCAAACCACAGAGGCAGCGCCACATGCCGGCTGGCGAGCTGCCGGCGCCAGCGCCAGAGTGTCCACAACGCGAGGGGCCAGGCTGGCCAGGTGAACCAGAGCAGCAGCCGGCCCAGGCTGCGCCAGCCCTTCAGTGCCGACTGCCCGTCTGCACCAGGCAGCGAAATGCGCCAGCGCCAGAGATCGAGCTGATGCGCCAACACGCTGACCGCCAGCGTGACGCCAGCAATCAGCAGCACCCAGTGCCAGGATTGCTTGCGGCTGTCGGACGGCGACTGCGCAAACTGATCGCCCTGTGCGCTCTGCACGGTCTGGCCCCAACGCATGTGCGTCCATTCGACAAGCGCTCCGCCAGCGCCCAGCATCACGGCCAGGGTGGGCGCACCGCTCAGGGCCAATCCGGCCAGGCCCACCAGAAGTCC
>CALSAU010000125.1:0-6324 GCA_943372985.1 Polaromonas sp. YR568
CAGCTTGGGCGGCACCTTCTTGACGGTAGCCAAGCCCACGCGCTCCAGCGCGCGGATGTAGATCCAGCCGATATCGAACTCGTAGGGTTTGACCGAGAACTTTGCCGACGTGGGGTAGGTGTGGTGGTTGTTGTGCAGTTCTTCGCCACCGATCATGATGCCCCAGGGCGAAATGTTGGTGCTGGCGTCTGGCGCCTCGAAGTTGCGGTAGCCCCAGTAGTGGCCGATGCCGTTGATGATGCCGGCCGCCGTCACCGGGATCCAAGCCATCTGCACAGCCCACACGGCCAGACCGGCCACGCCAAACAGGGCCAAGTCGATGATCATCATCAAGCCCACACCCTGCCAGCTGTAGCGGGTGTAAAGGTTGCGCTCAATCCAGTCGTTGGGGGTACCGTGACCGTACTTGGCCATGGTTTCCTTGTTCTTGCTTTCGGCGCGATACAGTTCGGCGCCCTTCCAGAACACCGTCTTGATGCCGTAAGCCTGCGGGCTGTGCGGATCTTCAGAGGTTTCGCACTTGGCGTGGTGCTTGCGGTGAATCGACACCCACTCCTTGGTCACCTGGCCGGTTCCCAGCCAGAGCCAGAAACGGAAAAAGTGCGCGGGGATCGCGTGCAGGTCCATGGCACGGTGTGCCTGGTGGCGGTGAAGGTAAATCGTGACGCTGGCAATCGTGATGTGGGTTGTCACCAGGGTGTACAACACGATTTGCCACCACGTGGCGGCAACCAGTCCATTGGCCAGCCAGTCGATGGCGGCATCAAACAAAATCATAAACATCCTTATATGCGCTCTGTCCCGGTGGCTACCGAATTCCATCTGGCGGGCAGCTTCGTCGAACGCCTTCCTATTGTAGGGCTGGGAGGCCCAAACTCCAAGCGGAATCCGGAAGGCCCTTCGGCGCCGAAAACCCGCGAAGTTCGGTCAAAAAAACGAGAACTTTCGATTAAGTTACGTTAACTTCCGCTAAAAATATCACGTTTTTTGCCATACGGCGGCGAAAAACCCGTCCGTCTGATGAAGGTAGGGCCAGAGCCGCAGATAGGGCCCGCGGCACAACTTGTCAGCGTGTTCCACCCCCAGATGGGTCAACAAAGGGCCTGTTTCAAGCACGTTGAACTCTTTATTCGCTGCACTGAAGGCTTCCGCAATTGCCTCGTTTTCTTCTCGAAGAATGCTGCAGGTCGCGTAAACCAGCCGTCCGCCGGGCTTGAGCAGGCGTGCAGCGCTCTGAAGAATCGCAGTTTGCTTGGCTCTGAGCTCTTCAATCGCTTTGGGGTTCTGCCGCCATTTCAGGTCAGGATTGCGACGCAAGGTGCCCAAGCCCGAGCACGGCGCATCCACCAGCACTCGGTCGATCTTGCCCGCCAGCCGCTTGATGCGGTCGTCGCGCTCATGGGCAATCGCCACCGGATGCACGTTCGACAGGCCGCTGCGCGCCAGCCGCGGCTTGAGTGCGTCCAGCCGATGCCCGGACGTATCGAACGCGTAGAGCCGGCCGGTATTGCGCATGGAAGCCCCGAGCGCCAGCGTCTTGCCACCGGCGCCAGCACAGAAATCGACCACCATCTCGCCGCGCTTGGCATCCACCAGCAAGGCCAGCAATTGCGAGCCCTCGTCCTGCACCTCAATCGCGCCGCGGGTGAAGGCATCCAGCTTGGCGAGCTGGGGCTTGTCAGCGATTCGCAACCCCCAGGGGGAAAACGGCGTGGCCGTTGTCTTGATGCCCGCCTTGGCCAGTTCTTTTTGCACCTCGGCGCGCTTGTCTTTCAGCGTGTTGACCCGCAGGTCCAGCCCGGCAGACGCATTGAGGCTTTCCACCAACGGCCAAAAATCGTTGCCCAGTTGTTCCTTCAGCGGCTCCACCAGCCACTGAGGCAGGTTGTGGCGGTGCAGTTCCATCAGGTCGGCGGGCTTGACCTGGTCGCAGCGGGCAAGCCAGTCTTTTTCCTGCTCGGTCAGCGCACCCAACAAGAAATCGCGGGCACTCGCAAAACCGAGGATGGCCAGCCGCCGCTCGGGTGCACCGCTGCCGTGCTGGGCGAGATACGTGAACAGATTTTTCTTGCGCAGCACGGTGTAGATCGTTTCCGCCACCGTGGCCCGCTCGCGGGGACCCAGACGCAGTTCACGGAAATAGCGCGACACCACCATGTCAGCGGGGTGGTCGAATTTGAGAACCTGCTTGAGAAGTTCGGCGCAGCTGTCGAGTAAGGCTTTGGGATGCATAGCCCTGCATTGTCCCACCAGCTCATGCGGCATTGACCAAAGGGCGGAGCCGCATGAGAAGCTTTGTCTCTGACCGTCAGCAGGCCTGGGCGCTACTTCCGGAGTGCAGCGAGCTCGCTTCGCAATCTGGCGACCTCTGCGTCTGCCAGCTCAAGCCGCCGTCGCAATTCAAGCTCCGTTGCCATGGTGATCTCATCCCAGACATTGGGCGGAACATCGAAATGCCTGAGCAAATGCCTGCGTTCATGCGCAACATAAAAGCGGTTCACGCCGTCAAAATAGGCGAACTGGTACCCCTGCGCTAACAGGTGAGGTTCCCAGGTCATGTGATTCGGGCTTGGCAGGCCGGGAAGCACGGCCTCAATAATCATCATCCACGGTCGGTGCGCCGTCAGATCCAGTCCGCGCAGAACGTCCAGCTCCATTCCCTCGACATCCACAGACAACAGATGCCAATCGCCGGTCGGAAAATGCTTCTCGTACAGGCTGCTCAGCCGGAGCTTCGGTACCTTGATGGTTTGCACTGGCTGGTTCCCGTGCCTTTTCCAGTGCTCCACGGTCGCGGGGTCGCCCGAGCTGATCTGCCGCTGCGGGAACAGGTGGAAATCAAGCAGTCCCTCTTCCTGCCCCACCGCGACCTCGGCCACGATATCCCTTGGGCGAAAGCGAGTCCACTCGCTGCGCATCTCTGCGGTAAGGAGCGGCTCCACAACCAGCCCGCACCACCCTTTCTCATACAAGGCGTAGGTGTTGCTGTCCTGCCGGGGGAAACAGGCGCCGACGTCAACATAGCGTCCGGCGGGCATGTCCTTGAACACCCGCTGCAGGATGACGTCCTCGAAGTTGCGTGTGTAGCAGATCATGGGGCGTGGCATCCTTCTTGTACGCAACGAAAATTGTCGTCGGGAACTTTACCCCCGGACCAGTGCGGGCACAGCAGGACCCGCGCGACCAGCCCCGTTGGCGAATCCCGTCTTCCAGAGGAATCAGCAGTATGACCGAAGAATTTCCACCCGCCGTGAACACCCCTCCTGGCCTCTATCGCCACTACAAAGGCATGCTGTATGAGGTGATCGGCACCGTGCGCCACAGCGAAAGTCTGGAGGCCATGACGCTGTACCGCGCGCTGTACGGTGAAAAGGATCTGTGGGTGCGGCCTGCCGCGATGTTCAACGAAGAGGTGGTGATCGACGGCGTGAGGCAAGCGCGCTTTGCCCGGCAGCCGGACGAAATACCGCGCGCCTGAGCAAAAGAAACGGTGGCCGCAGCGCCGGACCGCCCCAAGCAAGGCCAGCCCCGGTTTCATGGAAAAGGGGCAGCGAACGCCGAAGGCGCGCAGCGGCGGAGCGTGGGGGCCATGTCACCGATAATCGTGGGTTATGTCCTAATCCCACGCTCCCACTGAAATCGAAAAACAGGTCAAGCGCCGCCGCACGTTTGCCATCATCTCGCACCCCGACGCCGGCAAGACCACGCTGACTGAAAAGCTGCTGCTGTTTTCGGGCGCGATCCAGATCGCCGGCAGCGTGAAGGCGCGCAAGGCGGCCCGCCACGCCACTTCGGACTGGATGGAGATCGAGAAGCAGCGCGGCATCTCGGTGGCCAGCTCAGTGATGCAGATGGAATACCGCGACTGCGTGATCAACCTGCTGGACACGCCCGGTCACCAGGATTTCTCGGAAGACACCTACCGCGTGCTCACGGCCGTGGACGCCGCGCTGATGGTGATTGACGCGGCCAACGGCGTCGAGCCCCAAACGCGCCGCCTGCTGCAGGTCTGCCGTGCCCGCAACACGCCCATCCTGACCTTCGTCAACAAGATGGACCGCGAGGTCCAGGATCCGATGAGCGTGATGGACGAGATCGAGCGCGAACTCGGCATGACCGTGGTGCCCTTCACCTGGCCGGTCGGTATGGGCAAACTGTTCCATGGCGTGTACGACCGCCGTGAAGACCGCATGCGCGTCTTCAGCCCCGGCGAGGAGAAGGCCGGCGGTGACGATGAAATCCTCGCTGGGCTCGACAACGCTGAGGCCGCCCAGCGCTTTGGCGCCGAATACGCCCAGGCGCAGGGGGAGATCGAACTGGTCGCCGGCGCCACGCCAGAGTTTGACCGCAACGAGTTTCTCGCGGGCCGGCAGACGCCGATGTTCTTCGGTTCAGCCATCAACAACTTCGGCGTGCAGGAAGTGCTCGACGCACTGGTGGACCTGGCGCCCGCGCCGGCCGAGCGCGAATCCATCCAGCGCGTGGTGCACCCCGAAGAGAAAAAATTCTCGGGCGTGGTGTTCAAGATTCAGGCCAACATGGATCCGGCGCACCGCGACCGCATCGCCTTCCTGCGGGTGGCCAGCGGCGAGTTCACCCGCGGCATGCGGCTGAAGGTGGTGCGTAGCGGCAAGGAGCTGCGACCCAACACCGTGGTGAGCTTCATGAGCCAGCGCCGCGAACTGCTCGACACCGCCTTTGCCGGGGACATCATCGGTATCCCGAACCACGGCGTGCTGCAGCTTGGCGACACGCTCACCGAAGGCGAAGCCCTGCAGTTCACCGGCCTGCCCTTCTTTGCGCCGGAAATGTTCCGCGCGGTCGAGGTGGCTGATCCGCTGCGCAGCAAGCAGCTGCGTGCCGGTCTCACCCAGCTCGGCGAAGAAGGTGCGATCCAGGTGTTCCGGCCCATCGCCGGCTCGCTGCTGCTGCTCGGTGCCGTGGGCCAGCTGCAGTTTGAAGTGGTTGCTCACCGTCTGGAACATGAATACGGCGTCAAGGCGCGCATCATGGGCAGCCAGTTCAATCTGGCGCGCTGGGTCACCAGCGATGACCCGAACGAGCTGAAGAAATTCATCGACGCCAACTCCCACCGGGTAGCGCTCGACGCTGTCGATGCACCCACGCTGCTGGTGGACCACAGCGCCACCTTGCGCGCGGTGGAGCAACAGTGGCCCAAGATCAAGTTCCACGCGCTGCGTGAGCACGCCGGCCTGGTGTTCCAGTCCAAGATGTGATTTTTCCCGCCTTCAGCTGAAGCCACACCGCAGCCGACAAAACCCGGTTTTGCAATAAGCTATGCGGATGAACACCAAGGCAGGCTGGCGGGGTTGGCTGATGCTGCTGCTCTGGCTGCTGTTGCAGCCGGGCCATGCGCAGGACTTCGTCCGCCTTTACAAGGACAGCGTGACCATCCAGCTGTCTGAACCGCTGCAGTGGGTGGCGGTGCCCAGGGGCAGCGTGAGCTCTCCGGATGCGCTGATCACCTCCGGCACCCGCGAATTCCAGCCTTACACCAGCACCACCGTCCTGCCCACCTCCAGCGATCAGGACGTCTGGGCCACCTTTTCTCTACCGCCCACCGAGTCACTGCAGACCTGGTTCATCCGCCTGCCCGGTCAGCCGCTGACGAAAGTCAGCCTCTTTTCACGCGGCCCGCAGGGGGAATGGCAGGTGCAGGCGGCAGGGGAAGCGCTGGCACCGTCTGACTGGTCACTGCGCACGCGGGTGCCGAGTTTTGAACTGCAAACCCATGACGACCGCCCGCAGACCTATTACATGCGCTTCGAAAATCACCGCGCGCTGACTGACCGCCCCATGCTGCTGTCGCCGGTCGAGTACGTGGACGGCGCATCGCGTGTGGGCGTGGTGATCGGCCTGATGTGGGGCATGTTCAGCGTGCTGGCGGCGTTGAGCATTGCCGCCTTCGTGATGGCCCGCAACACCGTGTTCCTTTGGTTTGGCGCGGTGGTGGTCACGCTGATGTTCACACAGCTGGTGCTGATTGGTTATGGCAGCTGGCGCATGTGGCCGGGCAGCGCGCACCTCAATCAGGTCATGAATTGGGTCTCAGCCGCATTGAGCCTGGCCGCAGGCGCCTGGTTCTGCAGCCAGGCCAGCTACGCGCGCAGCAGCCATCCGCACATCTACAAGCTGCTGGCATCCGTCACAGCGGGCAGCCTGCTGATGGCGGGCCTGATGGCGATCGGGCAGGACTTCATCCCGCGCGACCTCCGCAACCTGTGGCTGGGGCTGTCCACCGTCACGATTCTCGGCAGCCTGGCCTGGATGTCCCTGCGCGGGCAGCGCTGGAACCTGCTGCTG
>CALSAU010000126.1:0-6319 GCA_943372985.1 Polaromonas sp. YR568
GGCCTTGGGCTGGCCAGTGGTGCCGGAGGTGAAGGCCATCATCGCCACATCGTCTGCAGCGACAGGGCAGGGTGTGTAGCGTCCGTCTTTCTGCGACGAAAACACCGCGAGCGAGCCCGGCTCGTTCATCAGATTGAAGGGCACGATAGTGCTCAGGATGTCGCCCTGAGCCCTGGCCGCCTGCAATTCTTCCAGCAGGGTGGCATCGCACAGCGCCAGAGTCGGGCGGGCCTTGGCGATGATTTCGCCCAGCTCCTTGGCGCGCAGCAGTGGCATGGTCGCCACCGCCACCAGCCCGGCCTGCACCACGCCCAGCCAGGCCAGCGCCATGCCTATGGAGTTGCCGCCGCGCAGCAGCACCCGGTTGCCTGGTACCAGCGCGAAGTCCTCCACCAGCACCTGCGAGATACGGTTCACCCGGTCGAGTGCGTCGCGGTAACTGAGGGTGATGCGATCCGAGCGCAGAAAGGGCCGGTCGGCGTGGCCGTCGGCGAAAGCCTTGTCAAACAGCGTCTGCACCAGATTGGCCTGATCTGGGATTTGCAGTTCGTGCCTGTCATAAATCAATGTCGGCCACTGCGCGCGCGGCGGCAGGCGGTCGTGCACAAAGCGGTCGATCTGTGCAGAGGGCACGGTGACGCTCATGATTGCAGTACCGCCTTGCCTATGATGAGCTGTTGCACTTCTGTGGCACCCTCGTAAATGCGCAGCGAGCGGATGTCGCGGTACAGGCTCTCCACCTTGGTGCCCACCTTCACGCCCAGACCGCCATGCATTTGCAGCGCCATATCGATCACCTTTTGCGCGTTCTCGGTGGCCGTCATCTTGGCCATGGCAGCGGCCACGGTGCGCTGCTGGCGGGCTGCGGCGCCGGATGCCTCGGGCTGGCCTTCGCTGCTGTCGCGCAGCCACGCCGCGCGGTAGGTCAGCAGCGCGGCGGCATCGACCAGCGCCGCCATCTCGCCCAGCTTGGCCTGCGTCAACTGAAAGTCGGCCAGCGTGTGGCCGAACATCTTGCGCTTCTGCGTATGGGCAATGGCTTCTGCCAGCGCACGGCGCGCCATGCCCAGCGCTGCGCCCGCGACCGAGGCGCGAAAAATATCCAGCGTCTGCATGGCCAGCTTGAAGCCGCCATTCACTTCGCCCAGCTGCGCCGAGGCTGGCAACTGGCAGTCGTTGAAGCGCAGCGTGGCCAGCGGGTGCGGCGCCATCACGGTGATGTGCTCGCTGCTGTCGAGGCCCGGCGTATCGGCATCGACGATGAAGGCGGTGATGCCGCGTGCACCGGCATTGGCGTCGGTCTTGGCAAACACCACATAGAAGTCGGCAATGCCGCCGTTGCTGATCCAGGTTTTGGTACCGTTCAGCGTCCAGCCGCTGGCTGTTTGCACCGCGGTGGTGGCCATCGCGGCCACATCCGATCCGGCATCGGGCTCGCTCAGTGCAAAGGCGGCAATCTTGTCGCCCACAGCCACCTGCGGAAGATAGGCCGCCTGTTGCGCCGGCGTGCCTGCCAGCGTGATGGCGCCACTGCCCAGCCCCTGCATCGCGAATGAAAAATCGGCCAGTGGTGATTGAAACGCCAGCGTTTCGCGCAGGATCACCAGCGCGCGCGAGTCGAGCGCGGGCAGTGCGCCACCCAAGGCTTCGTTGTTCCCGGCAGGCACGCAGTAGCGCAGCCAGCCTTGTCGGCCCAGCAACTTCACCCACTCGCGGCAGGCGCGCCGGTCGTCGCTTTCGTCCAGATGTTGCTGCGCCACCCAGGGTGACAGGCGTGCGGCAAGTGCCCGGTGCACATCATCGAAGAAGGGGAGCGCGAGATGCTCGGTGGTGGGCGTCATGGCTCAGTCCCCCGCAAACACCGGCTTCTGCTTCGCGGCAAAGGCTTCGTAGGCGCGGGTGAAGTCCTGCGTCTGCATGCAGATCGCCTGGGCCTGGGCTTCGGCTTCGATGGCCTGGTCCAGCGTCATGGCCCATTCCTGGTGCAGCATGGTCTTGGTCATCGCATGCGCGAAGGTCGGGCCGCTGGCCAGCTCGTACGCGAGCTTTTGCGCTTGCGCCAGCACGTCTTGCGGCTCGTGCAGGGCATTGAAGAAGCCCCAGTTCAAACCTTCCTGCGCCGTCATGGCGCGGCCGGTGAACAGCAGCTCGGATGCGCGGCCCTGGCCGATCAGGCGCGGCAGCAGCGCACACGCGCCCATGTCAGCGCCGGCCAGCCCGACACGCGTGAAGAGGAAGGCGGTCTTGGCCTGCGGCGTGCCGAGGCGCATGTCGGCGGCCAGCGCCATCATCGCGCCGGCGCCGGCGCAGATGCCGTCAATCGCGGCGATGACCGGCTGCGGGCACAGACGCATTGCCTTGATCAGGTCGCCCGTCATGCGGGTGAACTCCAGCATCTCGGGCATGGTCATCTTCGTCAGTGGGCCAATGATCTCGTGTACATCGCCGCCTGAGCAGAAGTTGCCGCCGGCGCCGGTGAGTACCACCGCCTTGATGTCGGTGGCGTGGTTCAGCGCGTGGAACAGGTCGCGCAGTTCGGCATACGAGTCAAAGGTGAGCGGGTTCTTGCGCTCGGGCCGGTTCAGCGTGAGCGTGGCGACGCCGCCTTCCACCGCGTAGGCAAAGTGCTTCGCCTGATGACTGGCCATCGCGTCGAACTGGGCGCGCATCGGGTTGTGGGGGGTGATGTAGTGCTTCATGCGGCTTCCAGTTTGCTGGCGCTGAGTTGATCGGTGTGGTGCTGCTTGACCTTGCCCAGCAGGCGGTGCAGCGATTCGACTTCGCGTGCCGACAGACCTTCGAAGGCAGCGACGATCCACGCTTCGTGCTGGCGCGCCATCTCGTCGAACTGCTTGCGCCCGCGGGTGGTGAGCCTGACGCGGTAGGCACGCCGGTCGCCTGTGACCTCGACACGCTCCACCAGTCCCTCATTGACCAGCTGGTCGGTGATGCCGGTGACATTGCCGCCGGTGACCATCATGCGGCGCGACAGCTCGTTCATCTTCAGGCCCTCGGGGCTGCGTTCGAGCTGCGCCATCAGGTCAAAGCGGGGCAGGGTGGTGTCGAACTGCTCGCGCAGCTGGGTACGCACTTGTTTCTCGACCAGTTGGGTGCAGGTCAGCAGGCGCAGCCAAAGACGCAAGGCCTCCGGGTGCTCGCTGTGGCCTCGGGCTTCCAGGTCCATGGGTGTCTCCATTGGGTGTCTTTGTCTGCGTTTATTTCAGGGCTGACCCGGTGGGTACCGCCTGCTTCTGCAACTCGCGGTAGAGCTGGTCGCGGCCACTCAGGTAGGGCAGAGGCCACTGCACATGCCGGCTCTGCAGCTTCGCGGCTTCGTGCAGCGTCCAGGCCGGGTCGGCCAGGTGCGGGCGGGCAATGGCGCACAGGTCGGCACGCCCGGCCGCGATGATGCTGTTGACATGGTCGGCCTCTGAAATCGCGCCGACGGCAATCGTCCGGATGCCCACCTCGTTGCGGATGCGGTCGGCAAACGGCGTCTGGTACATGCGGCCGTACACCGGCTTGGCCGCACGCGTGGTCTGGCCGGAAGACACGTCGATGAAATCGCAACCGGCGGCCTTGAACAGGCGAGCGATGTGGATGGCGTCGTCGGCGGTGTTGCCGCCGGGGGCCCAGTCGTGCGCGGAGATGCGCACGCTCATCGGCAGGTGGGCGGACCACACCGCGCGCATGGCGGCGAACACTTCCAGCGGGTAGCGGCAACGGTTGTCGAGGCTGCCGCCATACTCGTCGGTGCGCTGGTTGGTCAGCGGCGTGATGAAGCTCGACAGCAAATAGCCGTGTGCGCAGTGCAGCTCCAGCCAGTCAAAGCCGGCCTCCACCGCGTAACGGGTGGACTGCACGAATTCAGCCTTGACGCGGTCCATGTCGGCGCGTGTCATCGCTTGCGGTGTCTGGTTGTTGGGGCCGTAGGCCACGGCGCTGGCGGCAAGCAGCGGCCAGTTACCCGTGGGCAGTGGTTCGTCAGCGGCTTCCCAACCCACTTGTGTTGAGCCCTTGGGGCCGCTGTGGCCCAGTTGCAGGCCGATCTTTGCGCCCTGGCCCGAGGCATGGACGAAATCAACGATGCGTTTGAAGCCCTGCATTTGCACCGCATTCCACAAGCCGGGGCAGCCCGGGGTGATGCGGCCTTCGGCGCAGGGGGCTGTCATCTCGACAAATACCAGGCCTGCACCGCCAAGCGCGCGCGCGCCAAGGTGCACCAAGTGAAAGTCCTGCACCGCGCCGTCGACTGCGCTGTAGGTGGCCATGGGCGAGACGACAATGCGGTTCTTGAGCTGCAGATCGCGCACCTTCAGCGGTGTGAGCATTGGCAGCACCGGCTTGCCGCCGGCCAGCCACTGCTCGTAGTTCTGCAGCCAGGCTGCATCGCGCACACGCAGGTTCTCGTGGCTGATGCGCTGCGAGCGGGTGAGCAGCGAATAGAAAAACTGCTCAGCCTCCAGCCCGCTGTAGCGGTCCACATTCTCGAACCACTCAGTGGAGTTGCGGGCGGCGTTCTGGATTTTCAGCACCTCGACGGACCGCAGCGCTTCGTAGGCCTGCAGGGCTGCGTCGGTGCTGCCGTGCTGCGCAAAGCAGTTGGTGAGCTCGATGGCGTCTTCCAGTGCGAGTTTGGTGCCGCTGCCAATCGAGAAGTGCGCGGTGTGCGCTGCGTCGCCCATGAGCACGATGGGCACTTGCTTGTTGCCGATGTCTTCTCGGTGCACCCAGCGCTCGCACACCACACGCGGAAAGCGTATCCAGATCGCCGAGCCACGCACATGGGTGGCGTTGTTCATCAGCGGGTTGCCGTCGAGGTACTTCGCAAACAGCCGCTCGCAGAAGGCGATGCCATCTTCCTGGCTCATCTGGTCGAGGCCATGGGCCTTCCACACCGCTTCCGGTGTTTCGACGATGAAGGTCGAGGTGTCGGCATCAAACTTGTAGGCGTGGGCGGCAAACCAGCCGTGTTCGGTGCGCTCGAAGGCGAAGGTGAAGGCGTCGAAGGTCTTGCGTGTGCCCAGCCAGACAAAGCGGCAGGCGCGCAGTTCGACGTCAGGCTTGAAGGTGTCGGCGTAGCGGTTGCGGATGCGGCTGTTGAGGCCGTCGCTGGCCACTACCAGATCGGCCGCATAGCGGGCGGCGATGGCCTGGTCGTCCTGCACATCGGTTTCAAACACCAGATCGACGCCCAGCGCCATGCAGCGGTCCTGCAGGATGTTGAGCAACCGCTTGCGGCCAATGCCGCAAAAGCCGTGGCCACCCGAGCGCACGCTGCGGCCCTTGAAGAACACCTCGATGTCGTCCCAGTGGTTGAAGGCGTCACCGATCAGCTGCGCGCTCACCGGGTCGGCCGCCCGCAGGTTGCCCAGCGTCTGGTCAGACAGCACCACGCCCCAGCCGAAAGTGTCAAACGGGCGGTTGCGTTCCACCACGGTGATCTGGTGGGCCGGGTTCTGCAGCTTCATCAGCAGCGCGAAGTACAGACCTGCAGGGCCGCCGCCGAGGCAAAGGATGTGCATGGATGCCGCTTCCCGAAATTGGTTTGACCTTAATTGTTGAGGTCTAAACTAAAATCGTCAAGCGGGTTTTCCGAGTCATGCACCTGGTGCCCTTCGACAGGCTAAGGACGAACGGAATTCAATCAGCCTGAGATAGAGGCCGCAAGGTCTTCAACCCAGCGGAGCCGCGGGACCTGGCTTCACCAGACCGCAGGCGGACGGCCCCCTGAGGGGGCAGGGAGTTACGCGAAGCGAACGACCGTGGGGGCTCCATTCACTTCGCCTGAAAACCACCCGCCCGGTAAGTAAGCACCAACGTGTCCCGGAAGCCATCGCTCGTTTGCTCATCGGCCGGCAGGATGGGCGTTGTTTCGTGGATCACGCGCGCATCGTCCAGTAGCAGGGCAGTCAGCGGCTGCTGCATCACAAAGCGCACGCCGTGCGGGCCATGTGCATCAAAGACCCGGGTCTCGCCGCCCTTTACACCGTGGCGGGCCACCATCATCACCACCACGAAGTTCACGCCATCGCGGTGCGCGCCTTCAGGGGTGGGGCGACCCACGCCGCCCGCAGTGTCGATGCGGAACTGGTGCGCCTCGATGTACCAGTGCGGCACCGGCGTGACCTCGGCAAACAGCCGGCCAAAGCCGGCCAGCAGGGTGGTCCATTCGGGGGCCTGCGCCACGGCGGGTTCGACCGGGTCAAACCAGCGCTCAAAGCCGCCGTGCAGGGCGTTGTAGTCGGTGGGCTGCCAGTGGGCGCGGTGCGGTGTGGGCGCCAGCGCACCGGTGGCTTGGGTTTGCACATAGCAGGCG
>CALSAU010000127.1:0-6306 GCA_943372985.1 Polaromonas sp. YR568
ACCGCCATCTTTGCACTGGCCCGCACCGTGGGCTGGATTGCCCAGCTCAACGAGATGATTGGCGACCCCGAGTACAAGATCGGCCGTCCACGCCAGCTGTTCACCGGCTCCGTCGCCCGCGACGTCAAGCCCATGGCCCAGCGCTGATCCTCCCCGAGGCGCCAGCCTCACCGAAAGCCCGCCAGACACACATCGGCGGGCTTTTTTTTCGTCTGGCCACGCACCTTGACCATCGGATGGACGATGTTCGGGCAGGTCAGCCATCGCATTTGGCGATGGCCAAGCCACTGACAGAATGGGAAAATCGCGATTCATCGTGAAAAGCGATGTCTTCAAGCCATGTCCATCAAAAGCTCCGAACGCAACTTTGCCCGCCGCATTGACCTGACCTCGCTTCAGCTCTTTGTGGCAGTGTGCGAGCTCGGCAGCATTGGTCGGGCGGCAGAGCGGGAGTTCATCGCGGCGTCTGCCGTCAGCAAACGCCTGTCTGACCTTGAGGCCACGCTCGACACCACGCTGCTCTACCGCCATGCACGCGGCGTGGATCTGACCCCGGCCGGCGAAAGCCTGCTGCACCACGCCCGCTCGGTGCTCTTCAGTCTGGAGAAGATGCAGGGTGAGCTCAGCGAATACGCCGACGGCGTGCGCGGCCATGTGCGGGTACACGCCAGCATCTCGGCCATCGTGCAGTTTCTGCCGGAAGACCTCGGCGCGTTCATTCGCGAACACGGCGAGATCAAGATTGATCTGGAGGAACACCTCAGCACCGAGGTGGTCCGGGCGGTGCAGGAAGGCGCGGCCGACCTCGGCGTCTGCAACACCGCCCCCGGCATCGGCGAACTGCAGGTGCTGCCCTACCGACAGGACCAGCTGGTCTTGATTGTTCCCAGGGGCCACCGGCTTGCCGGTCAGGGCCCGGTGGCTTTTGCCGACACGCTGGACGACGACCACGTGGGTCTGCACGCCAACAGCTCCATCCATCTGGCGATGCGCGAGGCCGCGGCCAGCATGGGCCGCACTATCCGGCTGCGCATTCACGTGACCGGGCTAGACGCCATGTGCCGCATGATCGACAACGGCCTGGGCGTCGGTGTGATGCCGCGTCGCGCCTTCGAGCTGATGCACGGCGTGGGCGCGCTCGAGGCCGTTGAGCTGCTCGACGCCTGGGCACATCGCCAAATCCAGCTGGTCGCCCGCGATTTCTCCACCCTGCCACTCACGGCGCGGCTGCTGGTCGACCATCTGACCCGCCTGCCCGAGCCCGCTGGCAACCCCGCAAAAACCACACCGGCAGGCGTCCTGTCGCCCGCCTAAAATCAAAGACCACGAAGGAAAACCATGGGACGCACCCTCTACGACAAGATCTGGGACGAACACGTTGTCCACACCGAGGAGGACGGCACGTCCATCCTCTACATCGACCGCCACCTGGTCCATGAAGTCACCAGCCCGCAGGCTTTTGAAGGCTTGCGCGAAGCCGGTCGCAAGGTCTGGCGCATCAGCTCCATCGTGGCGACGGCCGACCACAACACCCCCACCACGGGCTGGGAGCTGGGCTACGACGGCATCACCGACCTGGTGAGCAAGGAACAGATCACCACGCTGGACGCCAACATCAAGGAATTCGGCGCAGCGGCCTTCTTCCCCTTCCTCTCCAAGCGCCAGGGCATCGTGCATGTGATCGGCCCCGAAAGCGGCGCCACCCTGCCAGGCATGACGGTGGTTTGTGGTGACTCGCACACCTCCACCCACGGTGCTTTCGGCGCGCTGGCGCACGGCATCGGCACCAGCGAGGTCGAGCATGTGATGGCCACACAGACCCTGCTGGCCAAAAAAGCAAAGAACATGCTCGTCAAGGTCGAAGGCCAGCTGGCCCCCGGCCTCACCGGCAAGGACATCGTGCTGGCCATCATCGGCAAAATCGGCACCGCCGGCGGCACCGGCTACACGATTGAGTTTGCTGGTTCGGCCATTCGCGCACTCAGCATGGAAGGCCGTATGACGGTCTGCAACATGGCCATCGAAGCGGGCGCCCGTGCCGGCCTGGTGGCGGTGGACCAGAAGACCATCGACTACGTCAAGGGCCGCCTGCTGTCGCCCACCGGCGTCGAATGGGACCTGGCCGTGTCTTACTGGAACACCCTGCATTCGGATGCAGACGCGAAATTCGACGCCGTGGTCGAGCTTGACGCCAGCCAGATCAAGCCACAGGTGACCTGGGGCACGTCTCCCGAGATGGTGCTTTCGATTGAAGACCGCGTGCCCGATCCCGACAAGGAAAAAGACGCCAACAAGCGCGGCGCCATCGAGCGGGCGCTCACCTACATGGGTCTGCAACCGGGCAAGGCGCTGAACGATCTGTACATCGACAAGGTGTTCATCGGCTCCTGCACCAACAGCCGCATCGAAGACATGCGCGAAGCCGCTGCTGTTGTGAAGAAGCTCGGTCAGAAAGTGGCGAAGAACGTCAAACTGGCGCTGGTCGTGCCCGGCTCGGGCCTGGTGAAAGAACAGGCCGAGCGCGAAGGTCTCGACAAGATTTTTGTCGCTGCCGGCTTCGAATGGCGCGAGCCCGGCTGCTCGATGTGCCTGGACAGGAACGCAGACCGCCTGGAACCCGGCGAGCGCTGCGCCTCCACCAGCAACCGCAACTTCGAAGGCCGTCAGGGCGCAGGTGGCCGTACCCATCTCGTCAGCCCCGCCATGGCTGCGGCCGCAGCGGTGCACGGCCACTTTGTTGATATCCGGAAATTTGTCTGACCCCACCACTACCCAAGGAGAAGCTCCATGAAGAAGATCACCACTCTGCTCGTCGTCTGCCTCGGCCTGGGTCTCGCGGGCTGCAACACCTTCCGCGGTGTCGGTCAAGATGTGCAAAAGGCCGGTTCGGCCATTGAGAATGCCGCGAAAAAATAATGAAAAAATTCACCGTGCACAAGGGCCTCGTGGCCCCGATGGACCGCGAGAACGTCGACACCGACGCCATCATCCCCAAGCAGTTCCTCAAATCCATCCGCAAGACCGGCTTTGGCCCGAACCTGTTTGATGAGTGGCGTTACCTCGACGCCGGCTTTCCCGGCCAGGACCCGACCACACGCAAACCCAACCCGGACTTTGTGCTGAACCAGCCGCGCTACGCGGGCGCCTCCATCCTGCTGGCGCGCAAGAACTTCGGCTGCGGATCGTCGCGCGAACACGCCCCGTGGGCGCTCGACCAATACGGCTTTCGCTGCATCATCGCGCCGAGCTACGCCGACATCTTCTTCAACAACAGTTTCAAGAACGGCCTGTTGCCCATCGTACTGAGCGAGACGCAAGTCGGCCAGCTGTTTGACGAGGCGCTGGCCTTTCCCGGCTATCAGCTGACTGTTGATCTGGAGCGCCAGGTCATCATCAAGCCGCAGGGCGAAGAGCTGCCTTTCGAGGTGCAGGCCTTCCGCAAGTACTGCCTGATCAACGGTCTAGACGACATTGGTCTGACCTTGCGCCAGAGCGACAAGATCAAGGCCTTCGAAGCCCAGCGTCTGGCCACCAAGCCCTGGCTGGCGCACACGCTTAGATAATCACCCCCGAAGCGCCTACGGCGCCTCCCCCTCAAGGGGGCGACACCTGCGGCCCGGCAAAGCCGGTTCCGCGGTATCTCTCGAATGGAAAAATCATGAAAATCGCAATTCTTCCGGGTGACGGCATCGGCACCGAAATCGTCGCTGAAGCCGTCAAGGTACTGAACGCCCTTGACCTGAAATTTGAAACTGAAAGCGCGCTGGTTGGCGGCGCTGCCTACGAAGCCCACGGTCACCCCTTGCCGGAAGCCACGCTCAAGCTGGCCAAAGAAGCAGACGCCGTGCTCTTCGGCGCAGTGGGCGACTGGAAGTACGACAAGCTCGACCGCCCCCTGCGGCCCGAGCAGGCCATCCTGGGTCTGCGCAAGAACCTGGGCCTCTTCGCCAACTTCCGCCCGGCCATCTGCTACCCGCAGCTGGTCGATGCGTCGAGCCTGAAGCGAGAACTGGTGTCGGGTCTGGACATCCTCATCATCCGCGAGCTGACCGGCGACATCTACTTCGGCCAGCCACGAGGCCGCCGTGTCTCGCCCGACGGCCACTTCCCCGGCTCGGAAGAAGCGTTTGACACCATGCGCTACTCGCGCCCCGAGATCGAACGCATCGCCCATGTCGCCTTCCAGGCGGCGCGCAAGCGCAGCAAGCGCGTGACCAGCGTGGACAAGGCCAATGTGCTGGAAACCTTCCAGCTCTGGAAAGACGTGGTCACCGAGATCGGCAAGCAGTACCCCGACGTCGAACTCGATCACATGTATGTCGACAACGCGGCCATGCAGCTAGTGAAGGCACCAAAGAAGTTCGATGTGGTCGTCACTGGCAACATGTTTGGCGACATCCTGTCGGACGCCGCTGCGATGCTGACCGGCTCCATCGGCATGCTGCCTTCTGCCAGCCTGAACGACAAAAATCAGGGCCTGTACGAGCCCAGCCACGGCAGCGCACCCGACATTGCCGGCAAAGGCGTGGCCAATCCGCTTGCCACCATCCTGAGCGCCGCGATGATGCTGCGCTTCAGCCTGAACCAGCCCGAAGCCGCCGCGCGCATCGAGAAAGCCGTTGATGCCGTGTTGACGCAAGGCCTGCGCACGCCGGACATCTACAGCGAAGGCACAACCAAAGTCGGCACGGCGCAGATGGGTGATGCCGTGGTCGCAGCGCTGAAATAGAGTCCCCCTGTCGTTCTCGGCTTGACGTTTTTTTGCAGCACGGGCCCCTGAAAATGCGGCCAGCGCCGCTGTTTCAGCGCTGCCTGGAGCCGGGAAAACCCGAATCCTGGCTACAATCGAAGCATGTGCAGAAGCCCCGCTTCCAACCGATTCATTGCCGCATCGCGCGCAATCGGCGCTGCGTCGGCTTTTGTCCAGACCACCAAAACGACCACCATTAAAGGGTAGCAAGCCTGGTTCGTCGTGCCCTGCCGGCTCGATGAGCCGGGCCCAAAAGTCGCATTTCGCACTTTTTGAAGGGGCAGTTCCATGAAACTCAAAGGCAATCTCACCGGGCTCGTCGGCTGGCGCGGCATGGTCGGCTCCGTGCTGATCGACCGCATGCAGGCCGAGGGCGACTTCGACCTCATCGAGCCGGTCTTCTTCTCGACTTCCAACGCGGGCGGCAAGGCCCCGGCGCAGGCCAAAAACGAGACAACCCTGAAAGACGCCTTTGACATCGAGGCGCTCAAGAAATGTGATGTGATCATCACCGCCCAGGGCGGCGACTACACCTCCGAGGTGTTCCCCAAGCTGCGCGCCGCCGGCTGGAAAGGCCACTGGATCGACGCCGCCTCGACCCTGCGCATGCAGGACGACGCCGTCATCATCCTGGACCCGGTCAACCGGCCGGTGATTCAGAACGCGCTGGCCAAAGGCGGCAACAACTGGATCGGCGGCAACTGCACCGTCAGTTGCATGCTGATGGGCGTGGGCGCGCTGTACAAAGCCGGGCTGGTCGAGTGGATGACCAGCATGACCTACCAGGCCGCATCAGGCGGTGGCGCCCAGCACATGCGCGAGTTGCTGACGCAGTTCGGCACGCTCAACCATGAGGTCAAGGCGCTGCTCGACGACCCCAAATCTGCCATTCTCGAAATTGACCGCCGCATCCTCGGCAAGCAGCAGTCGCTAAGCGCCAGCGAAACCGCCAATTTCGGCGTGCCGCTGGGTGGCTCGCTGATCCCGTGGATCGACAAGGACCTCGGCGACGGCATGAGCAAGGAAGAATGGAAGGGCGGCGCCGAGACCAACAAGATCCTCGGCCAGGGCGCTAGCTTCGGTACACCCGCCACGCCAGTCGACGGCTTCTGCGTGCGCATCGGCGCCATGCGTTGCCACAGCCAGGCGCTGACATTCAAGTTGAAGAAAGACGTTCCGCTGGCCGACATCGAGGCGATGATCGCCGCCGACAACGCGTGGGTGAAGGTCGTGCCCAACACGCGGGAAGCTTCCATCAAGGACCTGACCCCAGTGGCCGTGACCGGCACCATGACGATTCCGGTTGGCCGCCTGCGCAAACTGGCCATGGGACCGGAGTATCTGGGCGCCTTCACCGTGGGTGACCAGCTGCTGTGGGGCGCGGCCGAGCCACTGCGCCGCATGTTGCGTATCCTGATCGACGCCTGAGCGCCTCCCGGGCGTCGCCGCCGGCACGAGAGCCCGGCTGGCGACGCTCGAAGCGGTAGCATCGAGCCGTAACGACCTGTGACAAGACGTTGTGGTCAGACAACATCCAAAACTTGTAAGTTGATGCT
>CALSAU010000128.1:0-6282 GCA_943372985.1 Polaromonas sp. YR568
CATCGGCCCCGACGGCAAATTCAAATCTGCTGGTCAGCTCAAGGAAGAGTTCGATGCACTGCTGGGCGGTCGTGACCCGGCCACTGTGGTTCACCAGTGCGGCAGCGGTGTGAGCGCGGTGCCCAACCTGCTGGCGATGGAAATCGCGGGCCTGGGCACTTCTGCGCTGTATGCCGGCAGCTGGAGCGACTGGTGCAGCGTGCCAGACCGGCCGTTCGCCAAGGGCTGACCTGCAGCGCCAGGCAGAGCCCCTTGGCGGTCAGTGCTGGTGTGCGAAGCCGCTCACCAGCGTCACCATGCCGATACCCACGGCCAGCCAGGCAATCTGCGCTGCCGTGGCGCGGGCACTGACGCGCTTTTGCAGCTGCGGAATCAAATCGGCCAGCGCCACGTAGATAAAGCTGCTGGACGCAATGATGAGGAAGAACGGCAGGTAGTCATAGAGCTGCTCCACCAGCGCGTAGCCCACCACACCACCCAGCGCCGTCACCGCACCAGCCAGCGAGACCTTTACCAGCGCAGCATTCCGGTTGTTGTTGGAGCTTTGCCGCAATACCACCAGATCACCCATGTGGTGCGGTACCTCATGGACCAGAACCGCGAGCGCCGCCACGAAGCCCAGCCGCAAATCGGCCATGAAGGCCGAGGCAATCAGGATGCCGTCACCGAACGCATGGACGCTGTCGCCCGCCAGGATGGCCCAGCCGCCAGACTTGTTGCCATGGGCATGTCCATGGTCATGTGCATGGTTATGGCCAAGGGCTGCATCGTCATGCCCGTGGTCATGTGAATGACCATGGTTGCCATCGTCACTGCCACCCCCATGGTGCTCATGCCCGTGGTGCCAGAGCTCGGCCTTGTCGAGGAGGAAGAAGAACACCAGCCCCACCAGCAGAACGGTGAACAATTCATGCGCGCTGGCCTGGGCCTCAAAAGCCTCGGGCAACAAATGCATGAACGCGGTGGCCAGCAGGGCACCAGCCGCCAAGCTGAGCATGTGCTGCGTGTACCGGGCCAGCACGCCGAAGCTGAGCAGCGCCGCCAGCCACACGCTGCCAATGCCCGCGAGCAGGGTTCCGGCCAAAATTGCAATCAAGGTCATGGCTGTTTGCTGATGTCTATTTGCGATGTGTGTCATGGGCCCGGCGAGTGCCAAACCCCTTTACGCCTTGGAGCGCAGCGCACGGGAAGCGCCGCAGCAACAAAGAAACCCCGCACTCGGTAAAACCGATCTGCGGGGTTCTGGTTATCTTATCAAGCGTGTCAAGGGGGGCTGACGCGAAACCGTCAGCACCCCGGGGCGCCCGCTTATTTGAAGCCGACGCGGTCCAGCATCTGTTGCACCTTGGTCTGGTTGGCACCGATCACGCTGACCGGGATGGTTTCGCTCTTGAACGAACCGCCGCTCATCGCCTGTAGCGCCGGGTTGGCCACCTTCACACTCGGTACCGTGGGCCACTCGTTGTTGCCGTTGGCGAAATAGTCTTGCGCCTGCGGGCTGGCGAGATACTCCAGGAATTTCACCGCGTTGGCGGCGTTCTTGGCATTTTTGGCCACACCGCCGCCAGCGATGTTCAGGTGCGTGCCCCACGAGGCCTGATTGGGAAACACCACGCCGACCTTGTCTGCGATGGCCTTGTCTTCGGCACTGTTGGAGCGCAGGATGCGCGCCATGTAATAGGTGTTGGTCACGGCAATCTGGCATTCGCCTGAGGCCACACCCTTGATCTGGTCGGTATCGCCGCCCTTGGGTGCACGGGCCAGGTTGGCGACCAGACCCTTGAGCCATTCTTCGGCTTTTGCAGCGCCCAGGTGCTCGGTCACAGCACCGAACAGGCTCAGGTTGTAGGGGTGCGAGCCGGAGCGGATGCACAGCTTGCCTTTGTTTTTGGCGTCGGCAAGCTCTTCGTAGGTGTCCACATCTTCGCGTTTGACGCGCAGCTTGTCATAGACCACCACGCGGCCGCGGGTGGAAAAACCGAACCAGGCCGTGCCAGCGCCGGTGGCCGGGGCACGGTACTGCGCCGGGATGCTGCTTTCGAGCAGGCTGGACTTGACCGGCAGGAACAGCCCGTCAACTTCAGCCTTGTAGAGGCGCGCAGCGTCCACCAGAAGGATGACGTCTGCCGGAGAGGCCGCGCCTTCGGCTTTGAGGCGGGCCAAAATGCCGGCGTCGTCCGCGTCCACGCGGTTGATCTTGATACCGGTGGCTTTGGTGAAGTTGCTGTACAGCGCTTCATCGGTGGAGTAGTGACGCGCCGAGTACAGGTTGAGCACCTGTTCCTGGGCCATCACACCGCTTGCAGCGATCAGGGCCAGCGAGGCAGAAAGCATGAATTTTTTCAGCATGGTCGTGTGCAATCAAATGCAATGAAGTGGTCGATGTCCGCATCTTAACATACAAATGCGAATCATTATCAATTGCATTGAACGACGTTGACTTTATGCGGCTGAGGGCTGTTCCTGCGGGGGTGGTGTGTTGACCGTCGGCGTTGTCTGGCCTATCGCATTGCCGTGCACACAGGGCAGCTGGCACAGTTCGCGCTGCGCGGCCACGCACTCGCGGTTGAAGGTGACCACATGGTCCACCTGGGCGCGAATGCCGATCCACTCACCGATCCGGTGGTCGTGGTGGCTGGGCACCAGCGCCAGCACGGTTTCACCGCTGGCCAGGCGCAATGTGTAAAGAAATTCCGAACCGCGGAAGGCCTTGCGCAGGATCTCGGCTTTCACCGGGGCGTCGTCGTCGTGCACGATGTCGTCGGCCCGCAGCAGCACATCGCACGCCTGCCCTTCGCCTGGGCCGTCCCCGGCTGGCGAGCAGTTCAGCGGCGCTGCGGCCACATCCGTGAGGTCGCCCAGTGCGGTATGCACCACCACCTGGTTGTTGACCGACCGGACGGTGGCGGGCGTGAACACACCGTGGCCAATGAAATCCGCCACAAATCGCGTGGCGGGCCGGTGGTAGAGGTTGTAGGCGCCATCCCACTGGTGCAGCGTGCCTTCGTTCATCACGCCGATCACGTCGCCCATGGCGAAGGCTTCGAGCTGGTCATGAGTGACGAACAGCGCTGTGGCGCGGGCCGCCTTCAGAATGCCGCGCAGTTCATGCGCCAGACGTTCACGCAGGTCCACATCCAGGCTGGAAAACGGCTCGTCAAGCAGCAGCAGGCCGGGCCGGGGGGCCAGCGCGCGCGCCAGCGCCACGCGCTGCTGCTGGCCACCCGACAGCTCATGCGGGTGGCGCCGATGGGCGTTGTCCAGACCCACCAGTGTCAGCATTTCCTGAACGCGCGCCTTGCGTTCTGTGGCTGGCAAATGGTGAATGCCGAACGCCACGTTGTGCGCCACGTCCATGTGGGGAAACAGCGCATAGTCTTGGAACACCATGCCGATGCGGCGCTCTTCGGGCGGCAGGTGCAACGCGGCACCGCTGACCAATTCACCACCCAGACGGATTTCCCCGCCCGACACCCGCTCCAGCCCCGCCACCGCGCGCAGCAGTGTGGTCTTGCCACAGCCGGAGGGGCCAATCAACACGCCCAGGTCGCCCTGCGCCAGCCCGAGCGAGACGCCCGCCACCGCCGCCTGACCACGGCCGGGGTAGGTCACCTGCAGGTTGGAAACCTCCAGAAAATGCTCTCGGCTAGGTGGCTGGCTCTGCGGTTGGCTCATGATGCTATTGTAGATGCGTACAATTCTCATTTGTATCCAGATTGACGCTGAATCCGCGCGTGCAATGCCCTGCGCCGCCTGACCATCCGTTTCCCTGAACCGTGTCCGGCACGGCCTTCCAACCTGAATTCACCCGAGCAAACCACCCGCCCATGCGTTTTGTCTCCCGCGCCTGCCTGCTGCTGCTGGCCTGCCTGATCGCCCTGCCGGTCATGGCTGTGCTGGCATCGTGGTTTCAGTGGAACGCCGAAAGCAGCCAGATCCTCCGCGAAATGGCCCAGACGGTGTTGCCGGAGTACGCATGGACCTCACTGCGTCTGTGCCTGATGGTGGGCGTGGGGGTCGCGATGGTCGGCAGCGCCACGGCCGTGGCCATCACGCTGTTTGACTTCCCGGGCCGGCGCGTGTTGGAGTGGGCATTGCTGCTGCCACTGGCCGTACCGGCCTACGTGGTGGCCTATGCCTACACCGATTTCCTGCAGTTCGGCGGACCACTGCAAACCGCCGTGCGGGCCGCGACCGGGCTGGAAGGCAGGGTGTTTCCCGAGGTCCGCAGCCTGGGCGGTGCCGTCTGGGTGTTTGTGTTTTCGCTCTACCCCTATGTGTATGTGCTGGCCCGCAGCGCACTCAGCGAACGCGCCGCCCATCTGATGGAATCGGCGCGGCTGCTCGGCGCCACCCTGCCCCGGCGCATCCGGGCGATTGCCTTGCCACTTGCCCGCCCCGCAGTGGCGGCTGGCGTGGCGCTGGCGCTGATGGAAACACTGGCCGACTTCGGCGTGGGCAGCTACTTTGGCATCCAGACGCTGACCACCGGCATTTACAAGGCCTGGCTGTCGATGGACAACCGCATTGCCGCCGCGCAGCTGGCCACGCTGCTGCTGATGGCTGTGGTGGTGCTGCTTCAGCTGGAGCAGCACGCCCAGCAGCGCATGCGCTTTTCAAGCAAAGCAGGCCATGCCGCCGCCAACGAAGCGCAACCGGTCGCGCTGCGCGGACGGGCCGCCGTGCTGGCATGGCTGCTGTGCGCTGTGCCGGTGCTCGCCGGTTTCGTGCTGCCGGTGGTGTTCATGTTGCGCCCCTTGACTGCCGACTGGGCTGTCCTGCCCTGGGATTCCTTTGTGAAGTGGTCACTCAACAGCATCTTTCTGGGCGCTGGCACCGCTGCGCTGGCCTGCGCGGTGGCGCTGGCACTGGCCTTTGGTCAGCGCACCCAGCCGAGCCGACTCACGCGCGGCGTGGTGCAACTGGCCAGCCTTGGCTACGCCGTGCCCGGCGCGGTGATTGTGGTCGGCCTGCTGCTGCCAGTCGGCTGGGTGCAGTCGGTGGCGCCGCAGACGGGCATCGGTTTCTGGGTCACCGGCACGGTGCTGGGCATCGTCTGGGCGTATCTGGTGCGCTTTTGCGCGGTGGCGCTGCAGTCGGTGCAGAGTGGCTATGCGCGCATTCCGGCCAGCATGGACGATTCGGCGCGCATGCTGGGTGTGCATGGAGCGGCCTTGATGACCCGGGTGCACTGGCCGCTGCTCAAGCGAAGCACCGCTGCCGCGGGCCTGCTGGTGCTGGTGGACGTGATGAAAGAGCTGCCCGCCACGCTGGTGCTGCGCCCCTTCAACACCGACACGCTGGCGGTGGTGGCGTACCAGCTGGCTCGCGACGAGCGCCTGGGTGAAGCCGCCTTGCCATCGCTGTCGCTGGTGCTGGTGGGTCTGATCCCGGTGATTCTGCTGAGCAGGATGCTCAACGCACGCACGTCGAACTGATCGGCACCATGAAAAGCGGCCCCCTGAACCACGGGGTCCAGAGAGCCGTCAGCTGGCGGTGCCGCGGTACTGCGCTGCTGCGGTGGGGCACCGTCAGGGTATTCAGGCCACGCCGTGGGTCTTGAACCACTCCAGCGCGCGCTTGAAGCCGTCTTCAGCCGCTTCCTTGCGGTAGGTCGGACGGTAATCGGCGTGGAAGGCGTGAGGCGCCTGCGGATACACCACGAACTGGCTGGCTTTGGCCGCCTTGTTGCCTTTTTCTGCGGCGGCTGCCAAGGCGTCTTTCATCTCGTTGACGGTGGTCAGCGGAATTCCGGTGTCCTGACCGCCATACAAGCCCAGCACCGGCGCGTTGATCGCACCAGCCAGTTCGACCGGGTGCTTCGGCGTGACCGGGTTTGAGGCACCCACCAGACGGCCGTACCAGGCCACTCCGGCTTTGACGTTCTTGCTCTGCTCGGCATACAGCCAGGTGATGCGGCCACCCCAGCAGAAACCGGTGATGCCCACCTTCTTGATGTTGCCGCCATTGGCACCGGCCCACTTCACGGCGCCGTCGAGGTCAGCCATCACCTGCGCGTCGGGTACCTTCGACACGACTTCCGCGATCAGCTTGGCCACTTCGTTGTAATTGCTGGGGTCGCCCTGGCGCGCAAACAGCTCGGGCGCGATGGCCAGATAGCCCGCTTTGGCAAAGCGGCGCGCGGTGTCGGCGATGTACTCGTGCACGCCGAAGATCTCCTGGATCACCAGGATCACCGGCAGATTGGTCTTGCCAGCCGGCGCTGCAAAAAAAGCAGGTACCTTGAAGCCGTTGACTTCATACATGGTCTCGCCAGTGCGC
>CALSAU010000129.1:0-6270 GCA_943372985.1 Polaromonas sp. YR568
GGCGGCCTTCATGGCCACCATGCGCGCCGACTGCTCGGACGCCATGTTTTCAGCCACAGCCTGGTACACCAACGCTTCCACGTAACGGACCAGCAGGTCGTCAATCACGGTCGGGGCGTCCGGCTCATAGATGTAGTCCCAGCCATGCTGGTCCTTGTCGGCCGTCAAACGGTCGGCCGTGAGGGGCAGCAACTGTTCGACCACGGGCTCCTGGCGCATCGTGTTGATGAACCTGGTGTAGCACAGGTACACCGCGTTGATCTTGCCTGCGCTGTAGGCGTCGAGCAGGACCTTCACCGGGCCAATCAGTTTGTCCAGATGCGGTTTGTCGCCCAGCTGCGTCGCGTGCGACACCACCTTGGCACCAATGCGGTTCAGGAATCCGAAACCCTTGTTGCCGATGGCAACTGCCTGCGTGTCATGGCCGGCCGCCTGGCTTTCCTTCAGCTTGGTGGTCACCACGCGCAGCAGGTTGGTGTTCAAGCCGCCGCACAGACCCTTGTCGGTCGTCACCACGATCATGCCCACGCTCTTGGCGTCGTTGGACTCCATGAACACATGCGTGTACTCGGGGTTGGCCTGACTCAAATTGGCCGTGATGTTGCGGATCTTG
Source organism: Polaromonas sp. YR568 (assembly GCA_943372985.1). Taxonomy (GTDB): domain Bacteria; phylum Pseudomonadota; class Gammaproteobacteria; order Burkholderiales; family Burkholderiaceae_C; genus Polaromonas. The sequence goes on from CALSAU010000129.1 coordinate 614, forward strand.
TCGCTGTAAGGGCGGGCAGCGCGCATCCGGTCCTGCGCCTTGCGCATCTTGGAGGCGGCCACCATTTCCATGGCCTTGGTGATCTTCTTGGTGTTCTCCACCGATTTGATCTTGCCTCTGATTTCTTTACCTGCTGCCATGCTCAGCTCCTACATCTGTTCACGCGGCCGCAACGGACCCGGCTTTGCCGGGCCGCGAGCGGCGCCCCCCTGAGGGGGAGGCGGCCGCAGGCCGCTTCGGGGGTGTGCGTCATTTTTAGGCAAACGACTTCTTGAACTCGGCCACAGCCGCGTTCAATTCCGCCTCGGCGTCCTTGTCCATGGCTTTGTTGGCTTCCAGCTTGGCCATCAGCGCTGCATTCTTGTCCTTGAGGAAAGCATGCAGGCCGTGTTCAAACGCCAGAACCTTCTTGACTTCGACGTCGTCCATGAAGCCCTTGTTCACGGCATACAGCGTGGCAGCCATGTTGGAGATGGACAACGGCGAGTACTGAGCCTGCTTGAGCAGTTCAGTCACGCGGGCACCACGGTCGAGCTGCTTGCGGGTGGCCTCGTCCAGATCGGAAGCGAACTGCGCAAACGCAGCCAGTTCACGGTACTGGGCCAGGTCGGTACGGATACCGCCAGAGAGGTTCTTGATCAGCTTGGTCTGGGCAGCACCACCGACGCGCGACACCGAGATACCGGCGTTGATGGCGGGGCGGATGCCGGCGTTGAACAGGCTGGTTTCCAGGAAAATCTGGCCGTCGGTGATCGAGATCACGTTTGTCGGAACGAAGGCGGACACGTCACCGGCCTGCGTTTCAATGATCGGCAGCGCGGTCAGCGAGCCGGTCTTGCCTTTGACAGCACCCTTGGTGAAGTCTTCGACGTACTTTTCGCTCACACGGGCAGCGCGCTCCAGCAGACGGCTGTGCAGATAGAACACGTCGCCGGGGTAGGCTTCGCGTCCGGGTGGACGACGCAGCAGCAGCGACACCTGACGGTAGGCCACGGCCTGCTTGGACAGGTCGTCATACACAATCAGCGCGTCTTCACCGCGGTCGCGGAAGTATTCGCCCATGGTGCAGCCAGAGTAGGCACTGACGTACTGCATGGCGGCCGATTCGGAAGCGGATGCAGCCACGACGATGGTGTACTCCATCGCGCCGGCCTGCTCCAGGGAGCGCACCACGTTCTTGATCGACGAAGCTTTCTGGCCAATCGCGACATAAACGCAGGAAACGCCTTTGCCCTTCTGGTTGATGATGGCGTCGATGGCCACGGCAGTCTTGCCGGTCTGGCGGTCGCCAATGATCAGTTCGCGCTGGCCACGGCCCACAGGCACCATGGAGTCGATGGACTTCAGACCGGTCTGCAGCGGCTGGTCGACCGACTTACGGGCGATCACACCGGGCGCGACCTTCTCGATCACGTCGGTCATCTTGGCGTTGATCGGGCCTTTGCCGTCAATCGGCTGACCCAGGGCGTTGACCACGCGGCCGAGCAACTCGGGACCCACAGGCACTTCCAGAATACGGCCCGTGCACTTGACGGTGTCGCCTTCGGCGATGTGCTCGTACTCACCCAGAATCACCGAACCCACTGAGTCACGCTCGAGGTTCAGCGCCAGACCATAGGTGGGCGTGCCGTCGGCGGTCGCGGGGAATTCCAGCATCTCGCCCTGCATCACGTCGGACAGGCCGTGGATGCGGACGATACCGTCCGTCACGGACACCACGGTGCCTTGGTTGCGAACGTCGCTGCTGGCTGTCAGGCCTTCGATGCGGCTCTTGATCAGTTCAGAAATTTCTGCGGGATTGAGTTGCATGACTCTTTCCTTCTTTCTATGTTGTTGGCTAAAAACCTGGGGGCACGCCTGGGCGCTGCCGCTCAGGCGATCAGCGCCACTTTCATTTGCTCTAAACGGGCCTTGACCGAGGTGTCCAGCACCTCGTCGCCCACCACGACACGAACGCCACCGATCAGCGCCGGCTCCAGCTCCACCGTCAGGTTGAGCTTGCGGCCAAACCGCTTTTCCAGAGTCGAAGCCAGATCAGCCAGCGCCGTGCCGTCCAGCGCAAAGGCGCTGTATACGGTGGCATCGGAAGAGCCGCTCTTCTCGTTTTTCAGTGTGCGGAACTGCGCTGCAATTTCGGGCAGCACGCTGATGCGGCCGTTGTCGATCACCGCGCGCAGGAAGTTCTTTGCGGCCTCGGGCAGGGTCGTTTTGGCCACACCCGTGATCACGTCAAACGTCTGGCTTGCCGTCACGCTCGGGTTGCCCGCGAAGCTCTGAAGCTGCTCATTGGCCGCGATGGCGGCCAGCTCGTCGAGCCAGACAGCAGTAGCGCCCAGGTCTGCCAAAGACGCCTTGAAGAGCGCCTCGGCATACGGACGGGCAATGGTGGCTAATTCGGCCATGTTAGTGCTCGCTCAATGACGTTCAAAGTTCTGTCTTCAGGCGACCCAGCAAGTCGGCATGCACGGAGGCATTGACTTCCTTGCGCAGGATCTGCTCAGCACCCTTGACGGCCAGTGCAGCCACCTGCTCGCGCAGGGTCTCGCGGGCCTTGATGGTCTGCTGTTCGGCTTCCACCTTGGCGGCAGCGATGATCTTGTTGCCTTCTTCGGTGGCACGGGCCTTGGCTTCTTCGATCAGGGTCTGGCCGCGGCGCTCGGCCTCGGCCAGGCGCACGGCGGCTTCGTTGCGGGACTTGGCCAGTTCGTCCTCGACACGCTTGTTGGCGATGGAGAGTTCAGACTTGGCCTTGTCGGCAGCAGCGAGGCCATCCGCTATTTTTTGTGCCCGCTCGTCCAGTGCTTTTGTGATGGGCGGCCACACGAACTTCATCGTGAACCACACCAGAATCGCAAAAACAACGGCCTGCAGGAACAGGGTTGCGTTGATGTTCACAGCTTATTACCTTTCAAGCGTGAAAGCGTTGCGAAAATCAGATGGCGAAAGGCTTGGCAAACGCGAACAGCAGGGCAATGGCCACACCGATCAGGAACGCGGCGTCGATCAGACCGGCCAGAATGAACATCTTGGTCTGCAGTTCATTCATGAGTTCCGGCTGGCGAGCCGAAGCCTCAAGGAACTTGCCGCCCATCAGCGCGATGCCGATCGATGCGCCGAGTGCGCCCAAACCAACGATCAAACCGCAAGCCAGTGCGACGAGGCCGAGAATATTTTCCATGATTGCTCCTAAGTAATGGCGGAAAAGAAAAAACGAAAGAAAAGATCAGTGCAAAAGATCAGTGAGAGTCGTGGGCCTGCCCCACGTAAATCAACGTCAACATCATGAAGATGAAGGCTTGCAGCGTGATCACCAGAATGTGGAAGATGCTCCACGCAGCTCCGGCGATCACATGCCCGATACCCAGCCAGAACCCGCCAGCCAGCGGGTTGAATTGCCAGGCCCATGCGCCACCCATCAGGGCGATCAGCATGAAAATAAGTTCGCCGGCAAACATGTTGCCGAACAACCGCATGCCGTGTGAAACGGTCTTGGCGGCGAATTCGATCATCTGCATCAGGAAGTTGACGGGGTAGAGGAATACCTTGTCACCGAAGGGCGCGGCCACCAGTTCGTGCGTCCAGCCGCCCAGACCCTTGATCTTGACGCTGTAGAACAGGCACACCAGCAGCACGCTGCTTGAAAGGCCCAGGGTGGTCGACAGGTCGGCGGTAGGCACCACGCGCATGTAGTCGGGCTGGCCAATGGCCGGACCGGCCACGTGCCACAGCGCGGGCAGCGCATCGACGGGCAGCATGTCCATGGCGTTCATCGCAAAAATCCAGACGAACACCGTCAGGGCCAGAGGAGCGACGAGCTTGCGGCTGGTGGCGTTGTGAATCACGCCCTTGGCCTGGTTCTCCACCATTTCGGACAGGATTTCCACGGCCGCCTGGAAACGGCCGGGCACACCCGAAGTTGCCTGACGCGCCGCACGCCACAGCACGTAGCAGCCGATGACGCCCAGCAGGACCGAATACACCAGCGAATCGACGTTGAAGATGCTGAAGTCGACCAAGCTCTTTTGCTTGGCGCTCTCAAAAGAGAAATTCATCTGCAGGTGCTGCAGGTGGTGCTGGATGTACTCACCAGCAGACGGTGCGGCAGACGGTACGCTTGTTCCTGTTTGTTCAGCAGTAGCCATAAATCACCAGTTCATTCCATTTTTTTGAGCCGACTCGCGCGTCCGAGGTTCAGCCACATGGCCACCCAGTACACCTTCATCGTCACGACAAAACCCGCCAGCAACGCCAGCCAGTCCAACTGCACAATCATTCGCGGCGCCGCAAACAGCATCGCCACCGTCAAGGCCACCTTGACCATTTCCCACACGAAGAACCCGGCCACCGCAGTGCCCGCATTCAGGGACCACACCTTGCTGGCGAGCCCGCGCACAAAGAGCGCCGCCGGAACCACCACAGCCAGAGCGCCATAGAGCGCCGACCATCCTGCACCGGGCCTGCCGGTCAGACCCCAGACGACACATGCCGTGAGGACCCCGACCACCAGCTGACCTGCCAACACTGCCCACGGGGAAACGGGGGGATTCGCGTCGCGCAGCTTTTGCGCTTCTTCCCGCGTCAGGACCTTGAAGTCCTGATCTTCCGCCTCAACTCCGTCTTCTGTAGCGCCTGTCGCTCCCGAAGCAACTCTGACAGCTCCGACGGTCGAACCATTGATTTTCGACATTCCAAATTACCGCAGAGTTACAGGGCGCTCTTGAGCAAAGCCCCTGATTATACGTAGAAACCCGGCCCATCCGATAGATTCCCCGGCGAGTTTTTGGTTACTTGATACACACCCCGAAATCCGGGGTCTTCGGAGGCCCTGCCGTCGGAACAACGCGCGTTTCTTGCCACAATGGAGGACACCCAAGGCGCGGGGTCCGAGGAGTTTCACCTTTTTCGGGCGTAGTCTGCTGATCGACCCAGCCCCTGCCCACAGCCCCCTCTTGCCACCACCACAGACAGCCCCCCTTACCCCATGACGCCTTCTGCGCATATTCCCCCTCCGCTGCCCGACACCCTGTGCTACCTGAACGGCGAGTTCACGCCCCTGAAAGACGCCAGGATCAGCGTGCTCGACCGCGGATTCATCTTCGGGGACGGTATTTACGAGGTGGTGCCGGTCTATGGCGGGCGCCCGTTTCGCTTTGAGCAGCACATGGCGCGGCTGGACCGCAGCCTGCGCGAGCTGCGGATCGCCAACCCCATGACTCACGCCGAGTGGCGCGCCTTGGTCGACCGGCTGGTCACGGAGCATGCGCGCAGCAACGGCACAGCCCCCGCAGATGGCAACCAGCTCATCTACATCCAGCTCAGCCGCGGCGTCGCCATGCGCGACCATCCCATGCTGCCCGGTCTGGTGCCGACTGTTTTCGCCATGTGCAATGCCATGAAGCTGCCGAGCGAGCAGCAGCGCAGAGAAGGCGTGGCCTGCGTGACAGCGGACGACTTCCGCTGGGAAAAAGCCCACATCAAGAGCACCAGCCTGCTGGGCGCCGTGATTTCACGCCAGATCAGCGTGGACGCAGGCGCGGTGGAGACCGTCATGTTCAGGGGCGATGACCTCAGCGAGGCGGCGTCGAGCAACGTCTGGGTCGTCAGGGGGGGCAAGGTATTGGGCCCGCCAAAGGATCATCTGGTGCTCGAAGGCATTC
>CALSAU010000130.1:0-6269 GCA_943372985.1 Polaromonas sp. YR568
GTAGCGCAGGGCGGCAAACTCGTTGCTGCCCGCGCCTTCCAGGGCGTTCTGCAGGATGACCGGTTCGGTGAAGCACTCGGGCAGCTGCGAGCCCTCAATCGTGCGGCGTGAAATGCCGAGCGCGTCTTCCAGCGCCGCGTTGGCATAGACCACGACCCCGTTGGTCCGCACCACAGCCACCAGGGTGGCGAGCAGATCGAAAGACTGGAAGCGGGAAGCCGCGCCCATAGCGGGAGAGGATGATCGGGAGGTCGGAGAAAAAAGCTTGTTCAAGCTTTCATTTTGGCCCAGAAGCCGGGCCACCGCCTTTAATTCGTGGCGGGCAACCGTGAAATTTCACGCTTGAGGCCGGCGATGTCGCTCTGCTGGCGTGAAATGCTTTCCTTGAGCTCGGCCACACGATCCAGGTAACGCTGGTAGTTGCGTCCCTCGATGCCCTGCTTGTCGGGCTCGCCGTTGTTGTATTCCTTTTGCTGCTCGGCCAGCTTGGCCTCGGCCTTGCGCAGCTCTGCCTCCAGGATCGCACGTGAGTCGCTGTCGCGCGCTTTCTGCTCAGGACTGCCGTCGGTCCGTGGACCACTGCTGCTGGGCGCAGCAGCCACGCGGACCGGCGCCTTCGGCACTGGCGTGCCTTGCACCACCGTCACGTTGCCGCCAGAGATTTGCTTGCAGTTGCGCGTCTGCGCGTCTTTGGCGTTGTTGGTGTACTCGGGCGGACCACCCGCCGCACCGGCACATCGGTACACCTGCTGGGCCCAGCTGGTGCCGGAAACGTAAACCAACAAAACGGAAAAAATTGAAAGCAGTAACGTATGTTTCATCTGGAACCCCCAATGCCCGCCAAGGCAAGGTCGGTCTGTGAGTATGCGGCAAACACCGGAAATCACAAAGAGAGCCCACCCGCGGGCTGTGGCCAATGAAAAAAGGACGGCAGATGCCGTCCTTTTTTGGCCACAAACCGTAAGAAACGGTAAGCGGCTTGCTGATGCTGTGGATTACAGCGAGTAGTACATGTCGTATTCGACCGGGTGCGGTGCCATGCGGAAGCGCGTGACTTCGGTCATCTTCAGTTCGATGTAGGCATCGAGCATCGAATCGGTGAAGACGCCGCCTTTGGTCAGGAAGCCGCGGTCCTTGTCCAGGTACTCCAGCGCCTGATCGAGGCTGTGGCACACGGTTGGGACTTTTGCATCTTCCTCGGGTGGCAGATGGTAGAGGTCCTTGGTGGCGGCTTCGCCCGGATGGATCTTGTTTTCAACGCCGTCGAGACCGGCCATCATCAGCGCCGAGAAGGCGAGGTAAGGATTGGCCGATGGATCGGGGAAGCGTGCCTCAATGCGGCGGCCTTTGGGGTTGGCCACATAAGGAATGCGGATCGATGCGGAACGATTGCGCGAGCTGTAGGCCAGTTTCACCGGGGCTTCGAAGCCGGGAACCAGACGCTTGTAGCTGTTGGTGCCAGGGTTGGTGATGGCGTTCAGTGCACGGGCGTGCTTGATGATGCCGCCGATGTAGTACAGCGCAAAGTCAGACAGGCCAGCGTAGCCGTCGCCTGCGAACAGGTTCTTGCCGTCTTTCCAGATCGACTGGTGCACGTGCATGCCGGAGCCGTTGTCGCCAGCGTAGGGCTTGGGCATGAAGGTGGCGGTCTTGCCGTAGGCATTGGCCACGTTCCACACCACGTACTTCAGGTTCTGCGTCCAGTCGGCGCGCTCAACCAGCGTGCTGAACTTGGTGCCGATCTCGTTCTGGCCAGCGCCTGCCACTTCGTGGTGGAACACCTCAACCGGAATGCCCAGCGATTCGAGAATCAGGGACATTTCAGCGCGCATGTCCTGCGTGCTGTCGACCGGAGGCACAGGGAAGTAGCCGCCCTTGGTGGTCGGACGATGGCCGCGGTTGCCGCCTTCGAGGACTTTGCCGCTGTTCCACGGTGCTTCGTACTCGTCAATGGCGAAGTGCACGTTGCCGGGTTCGTTGCTCCAGCGCACGCCGTCGAAGATGAAGAATTCAGGCTCTGGTCCGAAGTAGGCGGTGTCGCCCAGGCCAGAGGCCTTCAGGTAGGCTTCAGCGCGCTTGGCGATGGAGCGCGGATCACGGTCGTAGGCCTTGCCGTCGCTGGGCTCCACCACATCGCACTGCAGGAACAGCGTGGTCTCTTCGAAGAACGGGTCGATGTTGGCGGTGTTGGGGTCGGGCATGAGCTGCATGTCCGAAGCCTCAATGCCTTTCCAGCCGGCGATCGACGAGCCGTCAAACGCGTGGCCGGAGGTGAATTTGTCTTCGCTGAAGGCAGACACGGGCACGGTCACGTGCTGTTCCTTGCCCCGGGTGTCGGTGAAGCGGAAGTCAACGAACTTGACCTCGTTTTCCTTGACCATTGTCATGACGTCTGCGACGGTCTTTGCCATCAAATTCTCCTGTGTTGGATGGTGGGTGAAAAATTGTCTTCGGAAGGGCTGAATGCACTTTTTATGCCAAAGCTATTCCCTGCTCTGTTTGGAGCTCCAGCTTGGATTGTGCCGTCAACTGACCTCAATTTCGGCCCATCCCCGGCGGGAGGGCCAAAAAGTCAGTTTTTACTTGCGCACAAGTAAAGTGCATCGAAGAATTGCACCATTTCAGTGCAATACCTCAACGCACCAATTCAGGGCCTAGTATCAAATCGAAGGTGCCCAGTCCGCTCAAAAGTGCCGGATAGGCCTTCTCGACCGCCGCCGGGCTGCCTTTGACGCCCAGTTCGATATGCCGCCCGTGCTGGGGATGGTCCACACTGGGGAGACTGAATACCTTGACCTCCGGATGGGCCGCCTCGATGTCGATCATCAGCGGGGTGAGCATGGCCTCCATGGAACCAAAGACGATCACGGATTTTTCGACGTGAGCCGCCTTTTGGTGCAAATGGGCGTAGTGCGTGTCGAGCACCCAGGCCATCATGGGCCACGCCATCACAGGGAAACCGGGAAGAAAATGAACGCCGGCCCCGGGCGTGCTGGCGGCCGCAGACAGTTCCGCCCCACAGAAAAAGCCGGGGATCTTGTTGTACGGGTTGGGGATGATCTGCGCGCCGACCGGAAACACCCCCATGTTCAGGCGGTGGATGTTGTCGTGGCGGTCCGGCTCGTAGGCGGTGCCCTGCTCCTTTGCCACATCCTTCATGCGCTCGATGATCAGGTCTTTGGCTTGCGGATGCAGGACCAGTTCACGCCCAAGCGCCTTGGCCGCGCACTGGCGGGTGTGATCGTCCGGTGTCGCACCGATGCCGCCACAGGAAAACACCACATCGCCATGCTCGCGAGCGGCTGCGAATGCACGCTCAAGGGTGGAGGTGATACGCGCCGGGTCGTCCCCCACGTAGTCGGCATAGGCCAGCGACAGGCCACGTTCGGCCAGCAATTCGATGGTTTTGGGCAGGTGCTTGTCAGTGCGTTTGCCAGAGAGGATTTCATCCCCGACGATGATGAGTCCGAAATGGGTGGGCATGCGAGATCGATGAAGAAAGGAGAAAGTGAGAGAGAGGTGGGTACGGTCGGTTCAGGCAGGACCGACAGTGCCACCCGAAGGCGCTGGCAATGTCGGCGGTGCCCCTGATGCCGCCGATTCAATCGTCAGCGGCGTGATGTCTGGAGGTGAAGTCCCGTTGTTCCTGCTGCGAAGCGCCTCGAGCGCTGCCAGCGCGTAATGCGAAAACCACAGCGACGAGAACGCGAACACCAGCGTGTAGATCCAGATCGCCACCGGCACCAGAATTGGCGCCATGGCCACAAACATCGCGCCCGAAGCCCAGATCACGCTGGGTGCCGCGCCCAAATAGCCGCTGAGCACACCAATCCCCAGCAGTGCACCGCGGTGCTCGCGGAAAATCTGGCGCCGCTCGTCACTGCTGGCATGGTCCACCAGCGCGTCATAGGACATCACGCGGTAGGTCAGCCAGCCCCAGATCAGCGGCGGCAGGATCAGGATCAGCGGCGGAATCAGCCACAGCGGAATCGAAACCACCATGGCAACAATCGCCAGCAATGTCGAGCCCAGCGACCAGAACAGGCTGGCAACCAGCGAGCCCCCCTTCTTGCGCTCCAGCTGTGGAAAACGCCGCTCAGCCACCAAAGCGACCATCGCTGGCGTCATGAAGATGGCCACGAACAGCAGCGAGACGATGACGATGACAGGGATGGCCATGAAGAGCAGCAAGGCCGGCGCCAGCACCAGACGCAACCCGCTTAAACCCAGGCCCTCCAGCCAGCCGACAAAGGTATTGACCAGTTCATAGGCGCCAAGCAGGCCGCGAACTGCCTCCACCGCGTCGCTCCAGAACCAGTAACCCAGCCCGAGCGACAGCGCAGCCATGATCACCAGCGGAAGAACCGACAGCGCAATCACCCGGGGGTGCAGGCAGTACATGGCGGCACGCCAGAATGAATCAAGAAGCTTGCTCATGCCTGCGAGGATAAACCGAATGGAAATCCGTGCGTGGTCACTCGGCTGTTCAGGCTTTGCCGGCCAGACGCTTGAGGCCCATCCACTGCTGCGACCAGAAGCCGCGGCCATAGTGGCGGTGCTGTTCGATCTGATCGCGCACGCCCGTAGCGTCGTAACGCAGCTGGAAGTTGGCGGTACCGAAAAGTACGTCCCACCACGGCAGCAGCACACCGAAATTGTGTCCCCCGAGGGTTTTGGGCCCGTCGCTTTCATGCCCGATCCCAATGGCATGGTGCAGCCGGTGAAAACGCGGACTGACCCACAGACGCTCCCCGACCCGGCCAAACCAGATGCGGACATTGGCGTGCTGGAAGCTCTCGCTGAGCTGCGTGAAGGCCACAATCGCCACGAACTGCGCCGGCGGCAGGCCGATCAGCTGGGCCACCACCACCATGATCGCATCGACCAGGACGTCGTCGACCAGATGGTTACGGTTGTCGCTCCACATCGTCATCTGCCGCTGGGCGTGGTGCAGCGAATGCAGGCGCCACCACCATTCAAACTGATGCTGGCCCCGGTGGGTCCAGTAGGCAACAAAATCAAACACCACCAGATACATCAGGAAGCTGATGACAGCCGTGTCCGTCACGCCGGGCCAGAGCTGGTCGAGATGGAAGGTCCCCACGCCGGCGGCGCGCAAGGCACCGAAGCCCTCGTCAAACAGCGGCTCCAGCGTGAAGAACAACGCCAGCCGGAACACGCCGAGCCGGTGGATCAGGGTGTACAGCACATCGGTACGGATCGTGGCGCGATCGGTGATCGCCTCCACCGGCCGCCAGCGCTGCAGCGGACCGATGACGGCCAGCAAAATGACGATCTGGATCAGGCCCACCAGGAACCACGCAGTTGCCTCGTATCCGTCTTCGAGGAAGTTACCCAAACCCACCGCAAAAAGCACCGGCACCACGGCTGACTCGAACAGTGTCTGCTGCACACCAGAGAAAAATTCTGCCAACCAGTCCATGGCGTTTATTTTGCTGGCGCACCGACGGGGCGACTGCCACGCGATTCGATCCACGTCTTGTAATCGGGGTGGTCGCGGAGCGTTTTGAAGCAGAAACCGCGCGACTGCAAGCCGGTGATCAAGGGCTCCAGCACCTCTGGGGCCCACGGGTCCTTGCGCGACCAGATGCCCAGGTGCGCGACGAGAACGTCACCAGAGCGGATGTCGCGCAGCGCTTTTTTCAACAGAAAGTCGTTCGGATATTTGTCGCTGGCCAGCTCATCGCCCAGAAAACCTGCGGGCGACCAACCCACATGCGCGTACCCGCAGGACTTTGCCGCAGCCAGCAAGGCCGGTGAGGTTTTTCCACCCGGCGCCCGGAAAAGCGGCAATGTTTTTCTGCCGGTGATGGCCTCCAGCTGCCTGGCCGATTTGCCCAGTTCCTCGCAGTACTGATCGGCCGTCCATTGCAGGCTCTTGCCTTCAGATGGACCGGCGGAGGGCTGCATTCTGAAACCGTTCGGCAGGTCGGCACGCCAGTACACGTGGTCCCAGGTGTGGGAGGCAAACTCATGGCCCTCACCCGCCCTTGCCTTCCACCAGGGCGCCCAGTCACTGCCCAGGCTGCCATTACCCGTCTGCGTGCGCTCATTGGCAGCGAAGAAAGTCACCTTGACCTGGTGCCGGTTCAGGATGTCCGCCATCAGCGGCGCCACCGCCATGTGGCCCGTGTCCAGTGTCAGGTAAACGGGTTTGCACGCGGCAACAGTCGACGGCGCCTTGTCCGCGTTGGGATCGGCAGCCAAAGCCGTATGGCTGAAAATGACAATAGAAAAAATAGCCGGCA
>CALSAU010000131.1:0-6246 GCA_943372985.1 Polaromonas sp. YR568
CGTTGAGTTCGCCGTAGGTCTCGTAGCTCAGGTCGTAACTGCGCAGGCTGGCGCCGCTCTGCAACGGCAGCGGCTCCGCGAAATGCATGGACAGTGGCGTGGCAACAAAACTCAAGACATCACCTGCAGAAAAGCAAAAACCCGGTACCGCTAAAGCGATTCCGGGTCGATGGATGTCGTCTTTAGCTGAACTTTTTAAGCGCCCGCAAGCTGAGCAAATCGGCGCTGAGCTCGCAGTATATCAAGCAGGCCGTGGCATTGTTCAGGCTGGAATCAGCAACGCCATGGCACCAAGCACTGCAAACACCACCGCCGAAACAACATGCACCACGCGCAGCGGCACCCAGTGCATCGCCCGGCTGCCCAGCCACACCACCGGGGCGTTGGCCAGCATCATGCCCAGCGTGGTTCCGGCCACCACACTCAGATACGCGTCGTAGCGGGCCGCCAGCATCACGGTGGCAATTTGCGTCTTGTCGCCCATCTCGGCCAGAAAGAACACGATGACGGTGGTCGCGAACACGCCCATACGGGGCAGCCCTTTGGCGGTGTCGTCTTCGTCGAGCTTGTCGGGAATCAACATCCACACCGCCATGGCGATGAACGAGGCACCAAGGATCCAGCGCAACATCTGCGGGCCGATGACGGTGGTGACCCAGGCACCCAGGGCACCGGCCAGCGCGTGGTTGGCGACGGTGGCGACCAGAATGCCGAGCACGATGGGCCAGGGTTTCTTGAACCGGGCGGCGAGCACCAGCGCCAAGAGTTGCGTCTTGTCGCCGATTTCAGCGAGGGCGACGATGCCGGTGGAGACGAGGAAAGCTTCCATGAAAAAACTCCGGCCGGATGACAACCCATGACTGCACGGACACCCCCGGCCAAGACGGGGCCATGCAGTCAAAGGTCTCGCGGAGTCCGAAGACCGCTTGCGCCATGTCGCCACTGCGGGTGGCAAACAAGTCTGTTGACGCAAGCCCCTGTTCTGCGCCGGGGCGGTGCCCGTGGTGCAGCAGGGTGGCTACTCCCCAATGACAGCCTTCATTGTAGTTCGCGGCCCGGCATACCCCTGCACACGCCTTGATGCACCGCCGGCGCACCATCTAAGCACAATCTACACGCCAATGGCGCACTTCTTGCTTTATTTTGGTGCGTTTGGCTGATTTCACGGTTTTACGCACCACAACGAGACATTTAACCCCCGAAAACGACAAGAGGATTTCATGGAAGCACTAAAACAGGGCTCGGATGCTTTGTTCATTCTGTTGGGCGGCATCATGGTGTTGGCCATGCATGCGGGTTTTGCCTTTCTGGAACTGGGCACCGTCCGCAAGAAAAACCAGGTCAACGCGCTCGTGAAGATCCTCACCGACTTCTCGGTCTCGACCGTGGTCTATTTCATGGTCGGCTACAGCGTGGCCTATGGCACCCACTTTTTCGTCGGTGCCGAGCAACTGGCTGCCAAAAACGGCTACGACCTGGTGAAGTTCTTCTTTCTGCTGACCTTCGCGGCTGCGATTCCGGCCATCATCTCGGGCGGCATTGCCGAGCGCGCGCGCTTTTATCCCCAGCTGATCGCCACCGCTGTGATCGTTGGCCTGGTGTACCCGCTGTTTGAGGGCGTCGTCTGGAACCAGCAGTTTGGTGTGCAGGCCTGGATCAAGTCGCTGACCGGTGCCGAGTTCCATGACTTTGCCGGCTCCATCGTTGTGCACGCGGTGGGTGGCTGGCTGGCGCTGCCCGCCGTCATTTTGCTGGGCGCGCGCAGCAACCGCTACCGCAAGGACGGCGCGGTGTCGGCCCATCCGCCATCGAACATTCCCTTTCTGGCGCTGGGCGCGTGGATTCTCACCGTCGGCTGGTTCGGCTTCAACGTGATGAGCGCGCAGACCATCGACAAGATTTCCGGTCTGGTCGCCGTCAACTCGCTGATGGCCATGGTGGGCGGCACGCTGGCGGCACTGGCACTGGGCAAAAACGACCCGGGCTTTGTGCACAACGGCCCGCTCGCCGGGCTGGTGGCGGTGTGTGCGGGCTCGGACCTGATGCACCCACTGGGCGCACTGGTGGTGGGCGGCGTCGCCGGCGCGGTGTTTGTGGTGATGTTCACACTGACGCAGAACAAATGGAAGATCGACGATGTGCTGGGCGTGTGGCCACTGCACGGCCTGTGCGGCGCCTGGGGCGGCATCGCGGCTGGCATCTTCGGCAGTACCGCACTGGGCGGGCTGGGCGGCGTCACGTTCAGCGCGCAGGTCATCGGCACCTTGCTCGGCATCGGCTGGGCACTGCTGGCAGGCGTGGTGATTTACGGCGTGCTGAAAGCCACCATGGGGCTGCGCCTCACCCAGGAAGAAGAGCACGAAGGTGCCGACCTCTCAATTCACCGCATCGGCGCGACGCCGGAGCGCGAGGTGAACTGGTAAGGCGGCCAAGACGTTTCAGCGGGCCCAGCGCCGCGCCACCGCAGGCGCGGCCCAGCGGTCCAGCGACCAGGGGCCCAGGCCATAGATAGCAAGTCCCGCGAGCAGTGAGCCCCAGAACACATGCTGTTGCATCGCGGCCGGTGCGATTTCGCTGAGCGAGATCACCGCCACCGCATTGACCACGAACAGGCCAAGGGCGGAAAACCGCCCGCCCAGACCCAGCACCAGCAGCACCGGCAGCACGATCTCGCCCGCCGTGCCCAAGGCGGCTGCCACGGCAGGCGACAGCAAGGGCACATGGTATTCATCGGTGAACAGCGCCACCGTGGTGCCCCAGTCACGCAGCTTGGTCAGGCCCGACAGGAAGAACACCTGCGCCACATACAGCCGCGCCAGCAGCGCCGCCGCCGGCTGCAAATGGTCCAGGGCGCGCGTCAGCACAGCCCACAGGCCAAGGGCGCGTGCTATGGGCGTAGTGCCCGACGAAGCGCCGGTGGCAGACAAGTCATGGGGTGGGTTCATGGGTTCCTCCTGTAGTTAACGTGGTTCGCTTGTTGTTTTGTACGCGCGTTGTACGTGCGTAAGACTGGTCATGCTCAAGGCACATCGGGCGGCACCTCGGGCGCTGAGCCCGAGAGACGCACCACGCCGGTCACCAGCCCCTGCGGCACCGCACGACCCAGCCAGTCACTGAAGTCAAATTCTGCGGTCTGCGCCAGCGCGATGCCAAGCGCGGCATCGAGTGACGCGCCTTGCAGTAACGCCTGCAGCAAGACGGCTTCAGCCGCAGCGACCGCCGTCACGCGTGGCCTGAAGCCCTGACGCCAGACCAGCACGTATTCGCCCACACCGGCCTGCAACCGCTCTGCGGCGGTGGCCAGGTCAGGCTCCATCTCGCGGTGGGCATTCACCAGACTGGCCGCCGGATAGGGGCTTTCCAGCAGCCATACACCGGCTGCCAGCTGAAGCGAAATTTCGCCAACATCCATGCTGGCCAGCCATGCAAACGACGACGGCTCTGGCACCACATCGGCCGCGCTGGCAGCCCGATGCAAGGCCCATTCGACACGCGCCACATCGCCGAGGAATGGCTCTTCGGCAAGTTGCGGCGCCGCTTCCACAAACGCCGGCAGCTCACCGCCCCACTGCGCCAGATCGCCGCGCTCCGGTGGTGCGCTGAGCCAGAAATGCCGGGCCAACGCCGCAAAGTTGTCCTCACCCAGCAACTGCGCCAACACAGGGTAAGCCGCGCCGAGCGCCCGCTCGGCCAGCGCCAGGCCGTTGGTCTGGTACGCCAGCAGGCCACGGCGCGCCAGGGCCGCATGGCCGCCCTCGGTCTTCAGGCACGGCCACAAGGCGTTGTCATCGCGGTCGCCCACGAGGGCACGCAGCAATTGCTGCTGGTCGAGCGCCAGTTGGGCGAGCGCGCTCATCGCTGAATCTCTCGGCGGGGCGATGCGGCGGTGGACATGGCACGCGCCTGCGCCGCCTGATCAAGCAACACATCCAGCGGCGGCAGGTCGGTATCCCACTCCACCAGCGTGGGGACGCCGCCAAAACGCTGCAGCGCATACCGGTAAACCTGCCATACCGCGTCGCACACCACGCTGCCGTGGTCGTCAATGACCACATCGCCACAGTCGCGGTGTCCAGCGACATGCAGCTCGCCCACAGCCCCCACCGGGATTTGATCCAGCCACTGCATGCACGCCATGACGGGATCGACATCGCTGCCCGCCAACCGGGCATTGCGTGCATTCACATAGAGGTTGTTCACATCCACCAGCAACTGGCAGCCGGTATGGGCGGCCAGGTCCGCGAGGAATTGCGGCTCCTCGCGATCTGCGTGATCAAAGCTCACATAGGCCGACAGGTTCTCCACCAGCAACGGCCTTTTGAGCCGGTTTTGAACGCGTTCGACGTTCTCGCTCATCACGGCCAAAGCGGCGGCATTGAAGGGAATCGGCAGCAGGTCAGAGGCATGCACCGCCGCATCGGGGCCGCCTGCGCCCGGCAGCAGGCCGCGCGCGAAACACGCGTGGTCGGAAACACGCACCGGCTCGATGCGCGCCACCAGCCGCACCAGCTGGTCAAGGTGCCAGGGATCAATGCCGCAGGCTGAGCCCAGGCCGAGGCCCACGCCGTGCAGGCTGATGGAGTAATGGCTGCGCGCCTGCGCCAGCACCGCCAGCGCGGCACCGCCATCGGCAAAGAAGTTTTCGGAGTGAACCTCCAGAAAATCGAGCAAGGGGCGCGACTCCAGCACTTCGCCGTAGTGCGCATGGCGCAAGCCAATGCCTATCGGGGTAAACGGGGCGCCCGGAGTGGCCGAATCCGCCCTGTCATCGGGAACGGAGCGTTTGTGCGCGAAAGAAGGGTTCATGGGTCAGACACAGCCCCGAGGGTCGAAGCCGCGTGTAAACACCGTGGGCTCGCGGAACAAGCCCGCAGCGGGCTGCACATCACACACCCGCTGCAGTTGC
This sequence comes from Polaromonas sp. YR568, assembly GCA_943372985.1. Taxonomy (GTDB): domain Bacteria; phylum Pseudomonadota; class Gammaproteobacteria; order Burkholderiales; family Burkholderiaceae_C; genus Polaromonas. The sequence goes on from CALSAU010000131.1 coordinate 4,907, forward strand.
CAACATCCGCCGGTGCTCAGCTCTTCTTTTGAGCGGCTTTGGCCTTGGCCTGCTCTGCGGTCAGGCCTTTCAGGCTGGCGCAGGTGCCCTTGGCGACGTATTTCCACTCGTTGACATCGGCGCTGACCTTCGACTGGCCCGCGCAAGAATGCGTGCCGCTGAGGTTGGCACAGTCGTTCTGGCCTGCTGCGGCGATGCCGTAGCATTTTTCCTTTTCCTGGGCCATCGCCGGCGTGGCAACGATCAGGGTGGACAGCAGGGAAGCTGCAGCTGCAGCGATCAGGGCACGTTGGGTCATTTGAATATCTCCATCAGGAATCGGGTTGAACACATAGCAATCGACCAGTTCAGCGAAGGGCTTGCCAATTCTGACTGGTTGCGAGTTGGTCGCAGCCCGCCCGGGTTTCTTACACCGCAGCTTCCATGACGCCGCGTTTCACGATTCAAACGCACCCTTACAGCGGAGTCAGAGCAACTCTGCGATGCTGTCCCAGGCCTCTGGCGGAATGCGCCCCACATAGCGCTGCACCACCTTGCCCGTCTTGTCGATGAGGAACGCCGACGGCAGCTGCGCGTGCTTGCCGATGTTGTCCCGGTAGGTGGTCTCGCCAGTCCACAGCTGCACGAAGCGCTGCTTGAGCGGGACCGTGGCGGAGATGATGCGCTCGTAATCGAGAAAGTCTTGTACCCGGGTGTCGGTGTTGACGGCCACCAGCTCAAAGGGTTTGCCCGTCCAGCCCTGGTAGTTGCTGCGCAGCTCAGGCATCTTGTCGCGGCAGACGGCGCAATTCGTGGACCAGAACATCACCAGCACCACCTTGCCTTTGAGCGACTCCAGCTTGAACGGTGCGCCCTCAATGGTTTTGCCCTCGATGGCGGGCGCACTCGCGGCCTGCGGGGCCGCCTGCGCTGGGGCGGGCGCGGGCCTCGCTGGCGTTTGTGCGTAGGCACCAGACATGGTCATCCACGACATGGCGAATGCAGCCACGTAAACGGACGCGCGCCTTGCGCAGGTCAGTGGGGAACGACGCGTTGCTCGGACAGAACTCATGGGGTCTCCTCGGGGTGAAATGGCTTCGCGCCTCCGCGCAAGCAGGGTGTTGCCGTGATCGCTGCCGGCATGGTAAGGCGGAGTATGCCGTGGGTGTGAAGTTCCCGGCAATCAAAATTCTCACGGGTTTAAAGACAAGGCGCGCGCGGCCAGCTAGACTGCCGTGCAACGCCACTTCCAGATTCCACCATGGCCAGTTTTGAAGAGCAGTTGGTTGAGCACCGTATCTATCTGCTGCGCTTCGCGCGCCTGCAGTTGCGCAACGACGACTGGGCAGAAGACGCCGTCT
>CALSAU010000132.1:0-6220 GCA_943372985.1 Polaromonas sp. YR568
GGTATTCAGGCGCGTCACCACATCGGGTGGCAGATTGGCCGGACCGCTGAGGCCAAAGAAGTTGTCGAGCACCAGCTTGCGGTAGCCAAACTCGACCACGCTGGGCACGTCGGGCACCAGTGGCGAGCGGCTGGCCGACGTCACCGCCAGTGGCACCAGCTGCCCGCTCTTGAAGTAGGGCACAAAGGCCGTCAGCACATCGATGCCAACCGGAATCACGCCGGAGATCAGATCGGTCGTCATGGGCGCGCCGCCGCGGTAGGGAATGTGGACCAGGTTCACGCCCATGGCCTTCTTCATCAGCTCGCCATAGATGTGACCGATGGACGCCGGCCCGCCCGAGCCGAAATCGAGCCGGCCGGTCTTGCGCGCCTGCGCTTCGAGGTCCGGCATGGTCTTGATGGGCGCGGCGGGGTTGGCCATCACCACACACGGCGCGCTGCCGATCAGTGCCACGTGGGTGAAACCCAGCACCGGGTCGTAGGGCTGTTTCTCCAGCGCGAAGGGGCCGATCGACACCGGCGTGGAGTTGCTGAGCATCAGCGTGTAGCCGTCGGCAGGCGCCTGGTGCACCACCAGCCCGCCCACGCTGCCACCCGCGCCGGGCCGGTTGTCCACCACCACCGACTGGCCCAGCTTGCGCGCCAGTTGCTCGGCCATCACGCGCGCCACGATGTCGCTGGCGCCACCGGCCGGAAAGGTCACGACGATGCGGATGGGCTTGTCGGGCCAGGCCGCCCATGCGGGCAGTGCGACGGCCGCCGCGCCGGCGGCAATGCCTTTGAGGACGGTGCGGCGTGGCAGGAAGGTGGAGCAGTGGGGCATGGCGGAGTTCTCCAGTTGTGTGCAAAACTGTATGCAATAAGCGTGCCCCGACGGCCTGCCTATTCCATGCCCATGGGCGGCTGGCGACTTGCGGCTCAGGGGCTGTCTGGAGAAAACGCCCGGTCCGCCGCACGCACCACCGCGCCACGCAGCCAGGCGTGTGCGCCCAGAGGCTCCGAGCGGCGGTGCCACACAGCATCCACGTGTACCGGCGACACGTCAAAGGGCAGCGGCCTGAGCACCAACTGGTCGCTGATGCCGGTGACCCGCACAAAGTGGCGCGGCAGCACCGTCAGCAGGTTGGAGTTGGCTACCACCCGGCCGGCGGTGAAGAACTGGTTGACCGTCAGCACCACGCGGCGCTTGCGGCCCAGCGAGGCGAGCGATTCGTCGATGAAGCCATAGGGCCGGCCCGAGAAGCTCACCAGCATGTGGCGCGCCGCGCAGAAGCGGTTCAGCGTGAACGGACCGCTGGCCAGCGGGTGGCCCTTGCGCATCACGCAGACATATTCGCCGTCATACAGCCGCTGATGCAGGAACGAGGTCGGCTCGCCACTTTGGGCGCGGGCCGTGATGTCGGCCAGCACGGAAGGGAAGTAACCCACGGCAAGGTCGCAGTTTTCCTCGTCCAGCAGCTTGCGCGGGTCGCGGGTGGTGAGCGGCACCACGCGCAGCGAGACGTTGGGCGCTTCCTGCTCCAGCGTCTCCGTCAGGCCCGGAATCAGCTCGGCCGCCGTGGCATCGGCCATCGCCAGCACGAAGGTCGAACTGGCTTCGGCCGCGACAAAGGTGCGTGGCACCAGCGAGCTTTCGAGCTGCTGCAGCGCTTCGCGCACGGCCGGCCAGAGGGTCAGCGCACGCGGCGTGGGTGCTACGCCCTGACCGCTGCGATGCACCAGCTCGTCGCCCAGCGTGTCGCGCAGGCGGCGCAGCGCATTGCTGACGGCCGGCTGCGTCAGCGACAGGTTGCGCGCCGCCCGCGTCAGGCTGCGCTCGGCCATGACCTCGTCAAACACGCGGAGCAGGTTGAGGTCCAGGGTGCGGAAATTGGGGGCGGACATGGCAAAAAACGCGGGTGGGGGCGGTCAGTGAGGCGGTGGTTCGTGGAGAGGACGTCAATTCATCACCATTGTGAATGACTGACATCATAAAGATAAAGTTGAACAACATCAGTACTAACCCTAATATTCATGCATCCGCTGTAAACAACCTTGGCGGATGTCATTCAACTAGGAGCCCACCATGACCAGTTTTGTCCATGTCGAACATTCGAACCAGCACCCCGGCGTTGTCCGCGTGGAGTCGGCGATTGACGCCGCAAAGCAGATCAGTCACGGCTTCTACGGTGTGCGCGGCGTTGCCACACTGCTGTTGTCGGCCTTTGCCGCCGCCATCATGGTGGTGGCCTATCAGGTGATGGACAGCGTGGCCGAAGGCCATTTGCTGGTGATGTGGATTGCGTTGTGGATGGTGGCTTTTGCCGCACTGGCCCTGTGCGCCGGTACCGCGCGTCAAGTGGCTCAGCGGCTCAAAAGCAGCCTCGACGCCTGGTCGCGCAGCATCGCTGAGGCCCGCGCCGACCAGCGCCTCTGGGCTGCGGCCCGCAACGATGCGCGTGTGATGGCTGAACTGCAAGCGGCCGTGACCCGTGCTGATGTGACCGACCGCCCCGAACTGGCCGTGCTGCGCGAAGATGCGATGGCGAAGATTTATCGTCGCGGTTACTACATCTGAGCCTTCGCGTCTGCCATAACGAGAAAGCGAAAAAGCCACCTTCGGGTGGCTTTTTTCATGGCATCACCCAACCACTGTTCAGGCGCTGGCCAGCGCACGGGCAGCACGTGCGGGCGTGCACCGGTGCCACAGCGCACGCGCCACTGCCGCATCGCTGAGGCCAATGCCCACCGACTTGAACACCAGAATGCCATCACCCCGCTGCCGCCACGGGGTGCCCGCGCGGTACAGCGCCGGCAGGTCAGTGATGCGCTCCGGCTGCAGCGCGCCCGAGGCCATGCCCAGCACCACCTCGCCCGCCTCGACCATGCTTTGCGGCAACCATTCGACCAGCACGCGGTCGGCGCGTTGCAGCGTGGCGTCGTCCAGCTCACGGCCGGTGGGCAGGCTGGTGCCCATTGCGATCACGGTGGCGCTGCCAGCGAGGTCTGCGCCATCGAACACCGGTGTTTTGGCGCGCGTGGTGGTCACCACCAAATCCGCGCCGTTCACCGCTTCCTGGGCGCGGGTCTGGCGCACTGGGCACTGCCATGCGGCCGAAGCTTGCGTGCACCAGATCGACACATCGGCGGTGTCCACCACACGGATTTCGCGAAAGCCGATGTGCGACTGCAAGGCCTCGGCGTGCGCGCGGCCCTGCTGGCCGGCGCCAAACAGCGCCAGCACGCCACCCGGCGTCACGGTGCGTGCGGCGACCAGACAGGCCAGCGCCGGTGTGCGCAGCCGCGTGAGCTCGTCACCGTTGAGCGTGAACAGCACCTGGTTGGTGGCGGTGTCCCACGCGGTGGTGCTGAAGCTGAACTGCCCGTTCACCGTGAGGTAGGACTTGATGGCCGCAAAGAGCGCTTGCGGCCAGACCGCACCCATGGTGCTCAGCTTGACGCTGCCGCAGTCGATGCGCTGGCGCGCCAGCACCTCGGCCTGGCCGATGGCGAGGTCGGCGAAGGCGGCGTCCAGCGCCACCACCGCATCGGCCGTGGTGAGCAGCCCTTGCACATCGGCATCGTGCAGCATGACTGCGCTGCCTGCAGGCGGTGAGAGGAGTGAGAGGTTCATGGGGCGCAGTGTAGGGGCGGGACTGCGCATCCGGGCATGACAAGATCAGCACGGCCAATGACCTTTTGTTATCGTGCAGCCCAAAAAAAAGACCACCGGTTGGTGGTCTTTTTTGTCGAGCGAAGGGGTGGTCAGGCAGCGAGTCGGCGCTCGATGGCCGCCTTGGTCTCGCCCATCTCTTTCGGCAGATGGTGCGCAAGCTGCTGGAACAGCTCGGCATGCAGCTCCAGCTCTTTCAGCCAGGCAGCCTTGTCGATGCTGGTCACCGTGGCGAACTGCTCGGCGGTGAAATCGAGGCCGGTCCAGTTCAGGTCTTCATAGGCCGGGCTCACGCCAGTGATGTGCTCGGTGCCCTGGCCGGTGCCTTCGATGCGGTCGATCATCCACTTCAGCACGCGCATGTTCTCGCCGTAGCCGGGCCAGACGAACTTGCCATCTTCGCCCTTGCGGAACCAGTTGGTGGTGTAGATCTTCGGCAGTTTGGCGCCGGAGGCTTTCAGCTTCTGGCCCATGTCCAGCCAGTGCTGGAAGTAGTCAGCCATGTTGTAGCCAGCAAACGGCAGCATCGCGAACGGGTCGCGGCGCACCACGCCGGCCTGGCCGGTGGCGGCGGCGGTGGTTTCCGAGCCCATGGTCGCAGCCATGTAGACGCCCTCGACCCAGTCGCGGGCTTCGGTCACCAGCGGCACGGTGGTGGAGCGGCGGCCGCCGAAGATGAAGGCGTCAATTGCCACGCCTTTCGGGTCGTCCCAGGCGCTGTCGAGCGCCGGGTTGTTGATCGCGGCCACGGTGAAGCGGGCGTTCGGGTGCGCGGCCTTGGCGCCGGTTTCCTTGGCGATTTGAGGCGTCCAGTCCTTGCCTTGCCAGTCGATCAGGTGCGCAGGCTGGCCACCAGTGTCTTTTTCCATGCCTTCCCACCACACGTCGCCGTCATCTGTCAGCGCGACGTTGGTGAAGATCACGTTCTTGTCCAGACTGGCCATGCAGTTCGGGTTGGTGTGGAAGTTGGTGCCGGGGGCCACGCCGAAGTAACCTGCCTCGGGGTTGATGGCGTACAGCTTGCCGTCGGCAGAGGGTTTGATCCAGGCGATGTCGTCGCCAATGGTGGTGACTTTCCAGCCTTCAAAGCCGGCCGGTGGCACCAGCATCGAGAAGTTGGTCTTGCCGCAGGCGCTCGGGAAGGCCGCTGCCACGTGGTACTTCTTGCCCTGCGGGTTGGTCACGCCCAGGATCAGCATGTGCTCGGCGAGCCAGCCTTCGTCACGTCCCATGTTGGAGGCGATGCGCAGCGCAAAGCACTTCTTGCCCAGCAGCGCATTGCCGCCGTAGCCGGAGCCATAGGACCAGATCTCGCGCGTCTCGGGGTAGTGCACGATGTACTTGGTCTTGTTGCACGGCCACTTCACATCTTTCTGGCCGGCTTCGAGCGGCGCGCCGACGGTGTGCACGCAGGGCACGAAGTCGCCTTCCACGCCCAGCACGTCAAACACGGCCTTGCCCATACGGGTCATGATCTTCATGTTGACGGCCACATAGGGGCTGTCAGACAGCTCGATGCCAATGTGTGCAATCGGCGAGCCCAGCGGGCCCATGCTGAACGGCACCACATACATGGTACGGCCCTTCATGCAGCCGTCAAACAGCGGCTGCAGCGTGGCGCGCATTTCGGCCGGGTCCATCCAGTTGTTGGTGGGGCCGGCGTCTTCCTTTTTGGCCGAGCAGATGTAGGTGCGGTCTTCCACCCGGGCCACGTCGCTCGGGTCGCTGTGGGCGAGGAAGCTGTTGGGGCGCTTGGCAGGGTTCAGCTTTTTGAAGGTGCCGGCGTCAACGAGCTGCTGGCACAGGCGGTCGTATTCGGCGTCGCTGCCGTCACACCAGTAAACCTGCTCGGGCTTGCACAGCGCCACCATGTCGGCGACCCAGGCGATCAGCTTGGCGTTCTTCACGTAGCTGGGTGTGGCCTGGTTGAGACCCTGCATCACGGGATGGTTCATCGAAATACTCCAAAGTTGAAAAGCGTCATTTCGACAGAGGTCTCGAAGGCCCGCATGCAGCCCGCAGGGGCAACGGCGTCGAGACATCTGTCGGAATCAGGCAGCTGCTAAATTCGGTGGAGGCCAGGCGCCCGCACCTGCGACAGGTCCCGGTCGGCGAGCGGGGCCGCGAGCGGGATGCTGCTGCGGCGCGAGCACCTGAAAAGGCGGTTTTTGACGTGCTTTTCAGGCCCCACGGGTCGGCCAGAGAGGGCATTTTAAGAACAATGCCTAAAGTTGCATCAGTGTGACAGGCGAAAGATATGCATAACAAGCATGACTTTATGCATAGGCCATGTTCCGGTTCGGAGTGTCGTGACACAGGGGGTTTCAATGGATGTGAATGAGCGTGTGCTGGCGCACCAAGGGCTGTGGCGAAGTCGCAGGGGCGGCATTCTGCTGCTCGCCATCTCGCTCGGTGTTGGCCTTGCGTTGACGGCGGGCGGGGTGCGGGCGCAGTCCCCAGCGGGCGACATTCCGCAGGGCAAACCCACGCTGGTCGCCGCCGCGGCCAACCTGCAGCCAGCGCTGGCTGAACTGGTGCCGCTGTTTGAACGCCAGCAGGCCGGGCG
>CALSAU010000133.1:0-6204 GCA_943372985.1 Polaromonas sp. YR568
TGCCGTGGCTTATTTGAAGCCGACGCGGTCCAGCATCTGCTGCACTTTGGTCTGATTGGAGCCGATCACGCTGACAGGAATGGTTTCACTCTTGAACGAGCCGCCACTCATGGCCTGTAGCGCCGGGTTGGCCACCTTCACGCTCGGTACCGTGGGCCACTCGTTGTTGCCGTTGGCAAAATACTCCTGTGCAAGTGGGCTGGCAAGGTATTCCAGGAATTTCACGGCATTGGCGGAATTCTTGGCATTTTTAGCCACGCCACCGCCGGAGATGTTCAGGTGCGTACCCCACGAGGCTTGGTTGGGAAACACCACGCTCACCTTGTCAGTGATAGCTTTATCGTCGGCGTTGTTTGAACGCAGGAGGCGCGCCATGTAGTACGTGTTGGTCACAGCAATCTGGCACTCGCCAGAGGCCACGCCCTTGATCTGGTCGGTGTCGCCGCCTTTGGGCGCACGGGCAAGATTGGCCACAACGCCCTTGAGCCATTCTTCAGCTTTGGCAGCGCCCAGATGCTCGCTCACGGCACCGAACAGGCTCAGGTTGTAGGGGTGGGAGCCGGAACGGATACACAACTTGCCCTTGTTCTTGGCATCGGCCAGCTCTTCGTAGGTGTCCACGTCTTCGCGTTTGACACGCAGCTTGTCATAGACCACCACACGGCCGCGGGTGGAATAACCAAACCACGCTGTGCCTGCAGCCGTGGCCGGGGCGCGGTACTGCGCAGGAATACTGCTCTCGAGTACTTTGGATTTGACGGGCATAAACAGGCCGTCGACATCGGCCTTGTAAAGGCGTGCGGCGTCCACCAACAGGATGACATCGGCCGGGGACGCAGTGCCTTCGGCCTTCAGCCGCGCCAGGATGCCGGCGTCATCGGCTTCCACACGGTTGATTTTGATGCCGGTGATTCGGGTGAAATTGCTGTACAGGACCTCATCGGTGGAGTAGTGACGGGCCGAGTAAAGGTTGAGCACCTGCTCTTGGGCCATCACACCGCTTGCAGCGATCAAGGCCAGTGAGGTGGAAAGTACGAGTTTTTTCAGCATGATCGGGTGCAACTGAATGCAATGAAGTTGACGGAAACCAGATCCTAGCATGCAAATACGAATCAATCTCAATTGCATTGAATTCATACGGGTATGCACCTTATTGCTGGGAATGTGCCCGTCTGAGAGACGGTCATCTTATTTTAATCTATATGCAAATCATTCGCATTTGCGTTATCCTTGTGAAAAACCCCCAATCCTCATTCCGAAAGATTCATCGCATGCAGATCAAATCCGCCATCATTGCCGTCGTTCTCGCTCTTGCCGTCTCAGCCCAAGCCCAGACAGGGGTCACGTCTGCCAGCGTTGCAAAACATTACGCAACGGTCGTGCATGCCAGTTACCAAGACTCGCTGACAGCTGCAGTCACCATGCGGGATGCCATCAAGACCTTTAACGCCGCACCTTCTGCCGACAAACTGGCAGCCGCTCGCAAGGCTTGGCTGGCGGCGCGTGAGTACTATGGTCAAACCGAGGCTTTCCGCTTCTATGGGGGTCCGATTGACCGCTCCGAGGGCCGCATCAACGCTTGGCCGATGGATGAGTCGTACGTGGACAGCGTCAAGGGCAAGAAGACGTCGGGGCTGGTCAACAACCGCAAGCAACCCATCACGAAAAAGGCGCTTTCTGCATTGAACGAACGCGGCGGCGAAGAGAACATCGCCACCGGCTGGCACGCCATCGAATTCATGCTGTGGGGACAGGATCTCTCGGAAACAGGTCCTGGAGACCGCAGCTTTGAAGATTTTGTGGACGGCAAGGCACCCAATGCCGACCGCCGCCGCCAGTACCTTAGCGTGGTGAGCGAACTGCTGGTCGACGACCTGTCTGACTTGGTGAAGGCTTGGGCTCCAGGCCAAAAGGCTAACTACCGTGGGAAGTTTGAAGGAGGTGGCAACGAATCGATTCGCAAGATGCTTGTGGCATTGGGCTCACTTTCGCGTGGCGAACTCGCTGGCGAGCGTCTTGAAGTGGCAGTGGCCAGCCAGGACCAGGAAGATGAGCACAGCTGCTTCTCGGACAACACGCACCGCGACGCTGTGACCAACGCCAAAGGCATTGAAAACGTCTGGCTAGGCCGTTTCGTGCGCGCCGATGGCAGCACATTGCAAGGCCCCGGTCTCCGCGATCTGGTGGCGGCCCAGAACCCCGCAGTCGCTGATAAAACCTCACAGCAAATTAGCGGCTCAGTGAAAGCAGCCGAGGCAATTCCAGCCCCGTTCGACCGCGCCATCGTCGGCGCAAAAGATGCGCCTGAACGCGTGAGCATCGAAAAGACAATCGCCAGCCTTGTCGCACAGTCCAACGACCTCGTGGCAGCGGCCAATGCGGTTGGAATCAGCAAACTCAATCTGGTGCAGCCTTGAGAAGTGCCGTCTGGTGGAAGGCGGTACTTGTTTTCGCCTGCATCGGCGCTGCCGTACACGCCGGGTTGCAGGCGGCGCCCGGCGCGAGCGATCCTTTGGGCGAAAAAACGGGCGGTGAGACCACGGTGTATGCCAATGGGAAAAATGCATTCTCGTTTTCTGCGGCCAATCTGAGCGCCGAAGAGAGCACGCGTTTTGTCATCGGCAATTCGTTTTTCAAACGCAACTGGGTCGAGGCACCCGCCTCCACGACTGCCCGCGACGGGCTGGGCCCACATTTTTTGGCGCGCTCCTGCGGCGGCTGCCATCTGTTTGACGGCCGGGGCGAGCCGCCACCCTGGCGCAAAGGGATGTCCACCGAACAGCCGTCGGCCCTTCTCATCCGTCTATCAGTACCGGGCGTGGACGCACACGGTGGCCCTAGGCACGAGCCGGTCTACGGTGATCAGCTGAATATTTCGGCTGTCCAGAACGTGAAGCCCGAGGGCGAAGTATCCATGCGATGGAAGCCGATTGAGGGCCGCTTTGCAGACGGTACCCGCTACACGCTGCAGCAACCGCTCTATACCGTGCGCAATCTGGCTTACGGGCCGTTGGAGCCAGGTACCCTGATGAGTCCGCGCATCGCACCGCAGGTTATGGGTGTGGGTCTGCTGGAGTCCATTGCCGAGAAGGACATCCTCGCCAATGCAGAACGCCAGGCCACCTCGCCAGGTGACATCAAAGGTCAGCCCAACAAGGTATGGGACGCGTTTGCCGAGCGCATGATGCTTGGGCGATTTGGCTGGAAAGCAAACGTGGCCACGCTTGCGCACCAGACCGCCAGCGCATTCCATGGCGATATTGGAATTACCTCGCGTCAATTTCCGACCGAAACTTGCACATCTGCGCAGAAGGACTGTCTGGCTGCCCCCAAAGGGGCCAGCGCGAATCGGCCCGAATTAGAAGACGAGACCTTGGAGCAGGTGGTTTTTTATCAGGCCACGCTGGCCCCAGCGGCAAGGCGTAACGCGCGGGATCCTGAGGTGCTGCGCGGCCAAAGCTTGTTCGCGCAAGCGCAGTGCGCTGCGTGTCACCGCCCGTCTTACACCACAGCCGAAGGACCGTTTCCGCGCATGACGAGCAAGGCCTTGCAGGGGCAGACCATATGGCCCTATACCGACCTCTTGCTGCACGACATGGGCCCTGGGCTGGCCGACGGTAGGCCTGACTTCCTGGCCAGTGGCCGGCAGTGGAAGACGCCGCCTTTGTGGGGCATCGGTCTCATCCGCGATGTCAATGGGCACACACGGCTCATGCACGACGGACGCGCCAACGGTGTGCTTGAGGCCATCCTTTGGCACGGCGGTGAAGCAAAGGCCAGTCAGCAGCAAGTGGTGCAGATGAAAAAAGCCGATCGGGATGCGCTCGTGAAATTTGTGGAGTCGCTTTGAAAAATCTATCGCAATTAAGAGTCTGTCTCGGCCTGTTTCTGGTTGTGGGTCAAGTTCATGCACAGACCACGGCGCCTGTCGAGCCGATCGTGGCCTTCCCCTACTACGTCGCAGCCGATGCGATGCAGGGGCTGCATCGGCACACCCTGCTTCCGCGCGCACAGGCTTTCGTACAGGCCGCCGGAGCTTTGGTTGTACAGACTAAAAACTACTGCGACAGTTCCAGCCCAACCGCCTCAGCCCTGCAGTCTCTGCGACAGCAGTGGCAGGGCACTTTGCAAGCATGGGATGCCTTGTCCAGCGTGACCACCGGGGCCGTACTGGAGCGGCGCTCGCAACGCCAAATAGATTTTTGGCCGGTGCGTCCCGCGCTGGTTGAGCGCGCCATCTCGCGTTCGCCTAAAGGCGAAGACGCCATGCAGCTGGTCGGTACACCCGCCAAGGGCTTGCCAGCGCTGGAATGGCTGCTGTGGACACGACCCGCTACCCCAGGCACGCCAGCGTGTGCCTTTGCGCAAGAGGTGGCGAAAGACGTAGAGCGCGAAGCGCAGGCCCTGGTTCAGGCTGAGACCCTCATCGCCGCACAGAACTGGGAAGAAAACGCAGATGCCTCCGGCAAGGCTGTGGCGGAATGGATCAACCAGTGGTTTGGCGGGCTGGAACAACTGCGGTGGACGCAGATGGAAAAGCCCCTGAAGGCTGCGCCTGGCAACGAACGCCCTGCTTATGCCCGGCTTGCCAGCGGCAGCGACGCAGCAAGCTGGCAGGCGCAATGGAAAGCGCTGCGTGAGCAGGCCGGTGTGACACCTGCGCAACGGCGTGCGCCGCCCGCCCCGGGAGAGGCCCTGGTTCCAATCGAAGCCGTCCTGTTGGGCAAAGGTCATATTGCGCTGGCGGCGAAATGGAGTACGGCTTTGGCGCAAGTCGACAAAGCGATGGTCAGCGTCGATCCAGCGCGTACCGCCAGCCTGCTGAATGCGACCACAGCCATGAAATCGGTGAGCGTGTTGTTTCAGAACGAGGTGGCCAGCTCGCTGGACATTCCGCTGGGCTTTTCGAGTGCCGACGGTGATTGAGAGCATTGACCATACGAGGCGGCGTGCCCTGGGAGCGCTCGCTTTCGGGGCCTTCCTGCCCCGCGTAGCAAGCGCTTCAACGATTGATACGCACACGTCCGGGACGCGGCTGCTCGCGGCATGGCAGTCTGACAGCGAACAATACGTCGGCCTGATCGATCTCGTCGCGAGCAGGGGCGTGAGTCAGGCACATGTGGTAGTTCGTTTGCCTGTTCCTACGCGCGCTCACGGGCTGCTGGTCGAGGCTGGCGGCAGTGTGCTGGCCACGGCACGCAGACCGGGCGACTGGTTGGTACGCTGGCATCCCTCCAGCGGCAAGACGCAGTGGCGGTGGATCGAGGATGAGGCGCGCTTTAACGGTCACGTGATGGCCAGCCCCGACGGCCACACACTCTGGACCACCGAGACCGACCGACAAAGCGGACAAGGCCGCGTCGCACTGCGCAACGCGGTAACTTTGGCCAAAGTCACAGCCTTTGCCACACAGGGCATGGACCCCCACGAGATGCTGGTTCTGCCCGCGCGGGTAGGTCACGTGCCGGCGGGCACCCTCTTGGTGGCCAATGGTGGAATTCCGACGCAGCCCGAAACAGGCCGAGCGAAACGTGATTTGGATCGCATGGATGCTTCGCTGGTGGCGCTGGACGGTGGCAGTGGCCGGGTGGTGGGCCAGTGGCGCTTGGCAGATCGGCGCCTGAGCATCCGCCACCTTGCGTGGGACCCGGTGTCTGCCCGCGTTGGCATCGCGCTGCAGGCCGAACACGACGATGCGCAGGTCCGGCAGGCAGCCCCTGTGCTGGCGGTATGGGATGGCGATAGCCTTCGGACTGCCCGCGAACAACCCGCACTCGCGGGCTACGGGGGCGATGTCTGCGCATGCCCGGAGGGCGGTTTCCTGGTTAGCTGTACCAGAGCGCACCAGGTAACCCGATTTGACCCGCATGGCGTCTGGCAGAGCACCGAATCGCTGATGGACGCCTGCGCGCTGAGCCACAGCGCAAGTGGCTGGTGGGCGGCCGGTCGCTCAACCACTCTCCATGGGAGCGGTTCAACCCTCACCGGCAGTTCAAATGAGCTGCCTGCCAACTGCCGAGTCGACAATCACTGGGTGGCTTTGGCGCAGCTCTGACGAGGCGGGCTGATCCAAATTTTCCCGAACGATGCTGTTATCGGTTTCTTGAGGAAACACCGGAGCTGTCCGATAAAAAAGTTCTGAAAACAGAATCGGGAATCGGATGAGCTTCGCAGCCCGATACCAGTCATTCCCAAATGTCGGCT
>CALSAU010000134.1:0-6191 GCA_943372985.1 Polaromonas sp. YR568
TGCTGGGTGGACAGCTGCGCACCGTCGCGGGAGCCGAAGAATCCGCTCATGTCAGCAGTCTCCGCCAGTCAGATCGCGCACGCGACCCGGCCATTGCGCCAGGTGGCGGGCAGACATCGCTGGCGAGGCGCGTTCAGCAATCAGTTCGACAGTGGCTGCCGCAGCGATCATGGGAGGTGTCCAGCGCAGCGCCACAAGACGCTGCATGACCAAAGAAGCCTTTGATTGTCATCAGCGGGCTTGCCACTGGCTTACCGCCGGAGGGCAATGCCCCCGGGGTTTTCCCTTGGTGACCGACCAGACTGCGTCGCGGCTGGTCGGCTGCAGATCGCTCAGTACACGACTCAGTTAGCGAGCTGCTTCCAGGTGTCGATCACCGTGTCGGGGTTCAGCGAAATCGAGCCAATGCCCTGCTCTTTCAGCCACTGGGCAAAGTCGGGGTGGTCGCTGGGACCCTGACCGCAGATGCCCACGTACTTGCCCTGGCGCTTGCAGGCGCTGATGGCCATGCTCAGCAGTGCCTTCACGGCCGGGTCACGCTCGTCGAAGTCCTTCGACAAAATCTCCAGGCCCGAGTCGCGGTCCAGCCCGAGGGTGAGCTGGGTCAGGTCGTTGGAGCCAATCGAGAAGCCATCGAAGTATTCAAGGAACTGGTCAGCCAGCACCGCGTTGCTCGGGATCTCGCACATCATGATGATGCGCAGGCCGTCCTGGCCGCGCTTGAGGCCGTGCTGCGCGAGCAGCTCGGTCACCGCCTTGGCCTGGCCCAGCGTGCGCACAAACGGCACCATCACCTCGACATTGGTCAGGCCCATGTCGTTGCGCACGCGCTTGACCGCCTCGCACTCCATCGCGAAGGCCTCGGCAAAGTCAGGGCTGAGGTAGCGTGCAGCACCGCGGAAGCCCAGCATCGGGTTCTCTTCTTCCGGCTCGTAGCGGGAGCCGCCAATCAGCTTGCGGTATTCGTTCGACTTGAAGTCCGACAGGCGAACGATCACCGACTTGGGCCAGAACGCCGCGCCAATGGTCGCAATGCCTTCAGCCACCTTGTCGACATAGAAAGCACGCGGCGAGGCATGGCCGCGCGCCACGCTTTCCACCGCTTTTTTCAGGTCGGCATCGACATTCGGGTAATCAAGGATCGCCTTGGGGTGCACGCCGATGTTGTTGTTGATGATGAACTCCAGCCGGGCCAGGCCGACCCCCTGGTTGGGGATCTGGCAGAAGTCAAAGGCCAGCTGCGGGTTACCCACGTTCATCATGATCTTGATGTCGATGGGCGGCATCTCGCCGCGCTGCACCTCGGTGAGTTCGGTTTCCAGCAGGCCGTCGTAAATGTTGCCGGTGTCGCCCTCGGCGCAGCTCACGGTGACCAGCATGCCGTCTTTCAGGTGCTCGGTGGCGTCGCCGCAGCCGACCACGGCCGGAATGCCCAGCTCGCGCGCGATGATGGCTGCGTGGCAGGTGCGGCCGCCGCGGTTGGTGACGATGGCGCTGGCGCGCTTCATCACAGGCTCCCAGTTCGGGTCGGTCATGTCGGTCACCAACACGTCACCGGGCTGGACCTGGTCCATGTCCTTGATGTCGTGCACGATACGCACCGGGCCGGTTCCGATCTTCTGGCCGATGGCGCGACCTTCGGCCAGCACGGTGCCAGTACCCTTGAGCTTGTAGCGCTGCTCTGACTGGCCCTTGGACTGGCTCTTTACCGTCTCGGGGCGGGCCTGCAGGATGTAGAGCTGGCCGTCGGTGCCGTCCTTGCCCCACTCCACGTCCATCGGGCGGCCGTAGTGGCCCTCGATGATCAGCGCATAGCGGGCCAGCTGCTCGACGTCGTCGTCGGTCAACGAGAAGCGGTTGCGCAGCTCGGTGGGCACATCGGTGGTCTTGACGAGCTTGCCAGTAGCTTTTTTCTCTTCCGGCGTGCTGAACTCCATCTGCAGCAGCTTGCTGCCCAGGTTGCGGCGGATCACCGCGCGCTTGCCGGCCTTCAGCATCGGCTTGTGCACATAGAACTCGTCGGGATTCACGGCGCCCTGCACCACGGTTTCACCCAGGCCATAGCTGGAGGTGATGAACACCACATCCTCAAAGCCGCTTTCAGTGTCGATGGTGAACATCACGCCGGCAGCGCCCAGGTCGCTGCGCACCATGCGCTGGATGCCTGCCGACAGCGCCACGTTGGCATGGGCAAAGCCCTTGTGCACGCGGTAGCTGATGGCACGGTCGTTGTACAGCGAGGCGAAGACCTCCTTCATCTTGTGCAGCACGTCTTCAATGCCGACGACGTTCAGAAAGGTTTCCTGTTGTCCGGCAAACGATGCATCGGGCAGGTCTTCGGCGGTGGCTGACGAACGCACCGCGAAGCTGGCTTGCGGGTTGCCTGCGCTCAGTGCGGCGAAGCTGTCGCGGACGGCTTTTTCGAGGTCAGCCGGGAACGGCTGGGCTTCGACCATCGCGCGAATTTTCGCGCCAGCCTCGGCGAGTGCGCGCACATCGTCGGTGTCGAGCGCGTCGAGCAATGCGTTGATTTTGTCGTCCAGTCCGCCATGGGCCATGAAGACGCGGAAGGCGTGGGCGGTGGTGGCAAATCCCGTGGGGACCCGCACGCCCTTGGGGCCGGTCGGCAGTTGCGAGATCATCTCGCCGAGGCTGGCGTTCTTGCCGCCAACGGCCTCGACGTCTGTCATCCTCAGGTTTTCAAACGGTACGACCAGGGCGGTCGCCTCAAAAAGCTTGGACATGAAAATACTCCGGGAGGTTTAAAAACCGGGGATTTCACGATGCGCGGCAAACAACCTTGTTGTGGTTCTAGGGGGTTGTGGCGGGGCATGGTGTGACAGACGGGATAATTGCCTGCATTGTAGGCGCCCGGTCTTTTGCGGGGAACTGCAAGCCGCTGCCATACCTTTCACCAGCCTGACCACCCACCATGTCCAATCGCACCGTGTTCTACATTTCTGACGGCACCGGCATCACCGCAGAGACCTTCGGCAACGCCATCCTGGCGCAGTTCGAGTTCAAACCACGCCACGTGCGGCTGCCCTTCATCGACAGCGTGGACAAGGCGCACCAGGCGGTCCGGCAGATCAACCACACGGCCGAAACCGAGGGCAAGCGCCCCATTGTGTTCACCACGCTGGTCAACATGGAGATCCTCGCAGTCATCAAGGGCCAGTGCAACGGCATGCTGCTGGACATGTTCGGCATGTTCGTCGCGCCCCTGGAGGGGGAATTGGGCATCAAGTCCAACCACAGGGTGGGCCGGTTTTCGGACGCATCAAAAAGCCAGGAATACGACAACCGCATTGAGGCCATCAATTTCTCGCTGGCCCATGACGACGGCCAGAGCAACCGCGACCTGCAGAGCTCGGAAGTGATTCTGGTGGGCGTGAGCCGCAGCGGCAAGACGCCGACATCGCTCTATCTGGCGATGCAGTACGGCATCAAGACATCGAACTACCCATTGATCCCTGAAGACTTCGAGCGCCGGCAGTTGCCGCCCGCGCTGGTGCCGCATCGCAAGAAGATATTCGGCCTGACGATTGCCCCCGAGCGACTGAGCCAAATCCGCAATGAACGCCGCCCCAACTCGGTGTACGCCAGTTTGGCCAACTGCCGCCATGAAATCCACGAAGCCGAGGCGATGATGCGGCGCGAAGGCATCCGCTGGCTGTCGACCACCACCAAGTCGATCGAGGAGATCGCCACCACCATCCTCCAGGAAATCCGGCCGGAGCGGCTGGAATACTGACCAGCACACCAGCACAGCCGGCTCGGGCCACCGATCCACCCTTCATGGCGGCGTCCCCGCCAAGGATGTCCGGACAGGGTTTAATCACCCACGATAGCCAAAACCGATGGGTCGAATCCATTTAATTAATTGGATTGATGGGTCGCCTGCCCTTATCCTTCATGGCTGCGCAATCTTTCACACCAACCACTACAAAGGAAACCTGCAAATGTCCCTGATCAATACCACCGTCCAGCCTTTCAAGACCCAGGCTTACCTCAATGGCAAGTTCATCGAAGTGTCCAATGAGTCGCTCAAAGGCAAGTGGTCGGTCCTGATCTTCATGCCGGCAGCTTTTACCTTCAACTGCCCGACCGAAGTCGAAGACGCTGCTGACAACTACGCCGAGTTCCAGAAGGCCGGTGCCGAGGTCTACATCGTGACCACCGACACCCATTTCTCGCACAAGGTGTGGCACGAGACCTCCCCCGCCGTGGGCAAGGCCAAGTTCCCGCTGGTGGGCGACCCCACCCACGTGCTGACCAACGCCTTCGGTGTGCACATCCCCGAAGAAGGCCTGGCACTGCGCGGCACCTTCGTGATCAACCCTGAAGGCGTGATCAAGACGGCTGAAGTTCACTCGAACGAAATCGCCCGTGACGTGAAAGAAACCCTGCGCAAGCTCAAAGCTGCCCAGTACACCGCCGCTCACCCTGGCCAGGTCTGCCCTGCCAAGTGGAACGAAGGCGCCAAGACGATTGCTCCGTCGATCGACCTCGTCGGCAAGATCTAAGCCCCAGCGACCGGAGCCCGGGCGACGCACACCTCGGTGTGCCCCGGGCTTTTTTGTTCCCCATTTTTCCTTTTTGACACGATACAGCCCTAGAGAAGCGAGACCACCATGCTTGACGCAGACACCAAAGCCCAACTGAAATCCTATCTTGAGCGCGCAACGCAGCCGATCGAGATCGTGGCTTCGCTCGACAACAGCGATGCCTCAGGCGAGGTGCTGTCGCTCTTGAAAGACGTGGCCGAGTCCTCGCCACTGGTCAAGCTGACCGAGAGCCGCGACGACCCGCACCGCAAGCCCTCGTTCTCGATCAACCGTCCCGGCGAAAACCACGGCCCGCGCTTTGCCGGTCTGCCGATGGGCCATGAGTTCACTTCGCTGATCCTCGCGTTGCTGCAGATCGGCGGCTACCCGCCCAAGGTCGAGCAGGAAGTGCTGGAACAGATCAAGGCGCTGGACCGCGACCTCGAGTTCGAGGTGTATGTCTCGCTGACCTGCCACAACTGCCCCGACGTGGTTCAGGCGCTGAACCTGATGGCGGTGCAGAACCCGCGCATCAAGACCACCATGATTGAAGGCGGTACCTTCCAGGACGAGGTGAAGGAGCGCGAGATCATGGGCGTGCCCACCGTGTTCCTCAACGGCACCATGTTCGGCAACGGCCGCATGAGCCTGGAAGAAATCCTCGCCAAGATCGACACCAGCGGTGTCGAGCGCGAAGCCAAGAAGATTGATGCCAAGGACCCCTTTGACGTGCTGATCGTCGGCGGTGGCCCGGCCGGTGCAGCTGCAGCGGTGTATGCCGCACGTAAGGGCATCCGCACTGGCGTGGCGTCGGAGCGCTTTGGCGGCCAGGTGCTGGACACCCTGGGCATCGAGAACTTCATCTCGATCAAGGAGACCGAAGGCCCCAAGTTTGCCCACGCGCTGGAAGAGCATGTGCGCAACTACGACGTGGACATCATGAATCTGCAGCGTGCCAAGGCCCTGCTGCCGAACAGCGGCGACGGCAAGGACCTGATCGAGATCCAGCTGGAGAGCGGCGCTTCGCTGAAAAGCAAGTCGGTCATCATTTCCACTGGCGCGCGCTGGCGCAACATCAACGTGCCCGGTGAGCATGAGTTCAAGAACAAGGGCGTGGCCTACTGCCCGCACTGCGACGGACCGCTGTTCAAGGGCAAGCGCGTGGCGGTGATTGGCGGCGGCAACTCGGGCGTCGAGGCGGCGATTGACCTCGCTGGCATCGTCGGCCATGTGACGCTGATCGAGTTCGACACCGCCCTGCGCGCCGATGCGGTGCTGCAGCGCAAGCTGATGAGTCTGGCCAACGTCGAAGTCATCACCAACGCGCAGACCACCGAGATCACCGGCGACCAGAAAGTCACTGGCCTGGTTTACAAGGACCGCGCCAGCGGCGAGTTGAAAACCGTGGCGCTCGAAGGCGTGTTCATCCAGATCGGTCTGGTGCCCAACACCGACTGGCTCAAGGGCGTGGTTGAACTGTCCAAACACGGCGAGATCATTGTGGATGCACGTGGCCAGACCTCGGTGCCAGGTGTTTTCGCTGCCGGCGACGCGACCACGGTGCCGTTCAAGCAGATCATCATTGCCGCTGGCGATGGTGCCAAGGCAGCGCTGGGTGCGTTTGACTACCTCATTCGCACGCCA
>CALSAU010000135.1:0-6164 GCA_943372985.1 Polaromonas sp. YR568
CACCGTTCTTGGCGTTGATGGCATCAAAGTACATCTTGGCGCCGTTCAGATAGGCCAGACCGATCTGGTCAGCCGCACCCGTCAGCGGAACCGACTGTCCCAGCACCAGCTTGCGGGCACCCCCCTTGGCGGCCTGCGCCATGACGGCGGGACTCGCCACCATCGCACTGCCGAACATTCCACCCACCACCAGTTGACGTCGATTGATACTCATGGGAACACCTTCAAAGCTGTCCGGCAACCAAGCAGATTTGATGCCTGTATCACCTGTTGAATGTTACAAAACGTATTCGTCGTGAGCTTAATACGCGCTGATTCAAAGCGCCAGCGTTCCGGATGCATACCCGTCATATGGTCATGCCTATTCGGTGTAACTGGCGTCAACCCGGGAACTCAACGCGCAATACCTCTCCGCCTGTTCGATTCAACGCCGCCAGCAGGTCGGCACTTTTTACCGCGTGCTGCGCCAATGAGGCGCTGCCTCAAACCGCTGCAAAAACCGTCTGCCCCTTCAGGCGCTCATGCTCTCGGGTGGCAAAGCGGTCGGTCATGCCGGCGATGTAATCGGCCACCACGCGCTCGGGTTTCGCGCCCGGCCGATACAGCGATTCGGCGCCATCGAACCGGTCGAGATGGGCTTGCGGCATCTGCGCCGGATCGTTCATGTAGGCCTCGAACAAATCCCTGACCACCTGCTGGGCTGCCACCGTTGTCTGCACCACCTTGGGGTGGCGATAGAGATTGGCGAGCAGAAAGCGCTTCAAGGCCGTTGACTGACGCGTCATCTCGTCGGCGAAGCACACCAGCGGCGGGCATTGCCGCACTGCATCGGCATCCGAAGGCCCCGCTGCGCGGATCGCCTGCCAGGTCGCGTCAATCACGTTGTACACCTGCGCACTCAGCATGCGCCGGATGGCCTCGAACAGCAGTCGCCGCCCGGCCAGACGCGGGTGCGCCAGTTGCGCCTCACGGCAGTACTGGCTGAAAAGTTCGACCTCTTCCAGTTGTTCCAGGCGCAACAGCCCGGAGCGAACCCCATCGTCGATGTCGTGGGCGTTGTAGGCGATTTCGTCGGCCAGGTTGGCGAGTTGTGCTTCCAGGCTGGGCTGGCCGCGCGGTTCAGCGATGAAGCGATGGGCCACACCGCCCGGCTCGCGCGCCTCGATGTGCCGGGCATTGCGCGCGGAGCAATGCTTGAGAATGCCCTCCCGCGTCTCGAAGGTGAGGTTCAGGCCATCGTGTTCGGGATACCGCTCCTCGAGGAAGTCCACCACCCGCAGGCTCTGCAGGTTGTGCTCGAAGCCTGCGCTTTCCGGCTTGTACTTCCGCAGGCAATCGTTCAGGGCGTCCTGCCCTGCATGGCCGAAAGGCGTGTGTCCGAGGTCATGCGCCAGCGCAATCGCCTCCACAAGATCTTCATTGAGCTTCAGAGTCCGCGCGATTGATCGCCCGAGCTGCGCGACCTCCAGCGAATGCGTGAGGCGCGTGCGGAACAGATCGCCCTCATGGTTGAGAAAGACCTGGGTCTTGTAGACCAGACG
Organism: Polaromonas sp. YR568; assembly: GCA_943372985.1. GTDB lineage: Bacteria > Pseudomonadota > Gammaproteobacteria > Burkholderiales > Burkholderiaceae_C > Polaromonas. The sequence goes on from CALSAU010000135.1 coordinate 1,542, forward strand.
CCTGAATGCAGTGGAATGCACAATGCGGTCGCGGTCGCGCTGAAAGTCCGATCGGGTCGGGGCGACCGGCTCGGGAAACCGACGCCCGCGAGAGGCTTCGGGATGACAGGCGTAGAGGGCCAGAACCATGAACTACCCCAACCTGCGACAGAAAAGCCCTGGCCGGATCGCGGCCAGCGTGAGCTGCCCGCCGACAGGCACGGGCACAGAGCGATCAACGGTCATCAGGCACAGCACGCGTCAATCACCTCACGCACCACCGAATCCGATGCCGGACGGACCACGGCATGGCCAGGTTGATCGATCAGGACAAACCGGATCTCCCCAGCCTCGGACTTTTTGTCCACCCGCATCAGTTCAAGGTAACGGCCGGCGTTGTCCTTGTCAGACAGTTTGGGGGCCTTCACCGGCAGGCCGGTACGGGCCACCAAGCGTTTGAGGCGCTGGACGAACGCATCATCGACCAGCCCCAGTCGCGCCGAGAGCTCAGCCGCCATCACCATGCCACAACCCACACCCTCGCCATGAAGCCATTCGCCATAACCCAGACCTGATTCGATGGCGTGACCAAAGGTGTGGCCAAAGTTCAGGATGGCGCGGATGCCCGATTCCCGCTCGTCCTGGCTGACCACCCAGGCCTTGATTTCGCAGCTGCGCTGGATGGCATGCGCCATGGGCCTGGGCTCGCGATTCAACAACGCATCGAGGTTGGCCTCAATCCAGTCCAGGAAGGCCATGTCGGCAATCGGCCCGTACTTGATGACCTCTGCCAGACCGGCACTGATCTCGCGGGACGGCAGTGTCTGCAACACATCGAGGTCGCACACCACCTGCAGTGGCTGGTAGAACGCGCCGATCATGTTCTTGCCAAGCGGGTGGTTGATGGCCGTCTTGCCACCCACCGAGGAATCCACCTGGGCCAGCAAGGTGGTGGGTATCTGAACAAACGGAACACCGCGCATATAGCTGGCCGCAGCAAAACCGGTCATGTCACCGACCACGCCACCGCCCAGGGCAAACAAAACGGTTTTGCGATCACATCCCTGCTCCAGCAAGGCATCAAACACGCGCTGCAGCGTCGCCCAGTCTTTGTGTTCCTCGCCGTCCGGCAATGTCACCAAAAATACCCTGCGGTAGCGCGATTGCAGGGCGTCCGTCAGCTGCGCTGCATACAGGGGAGCGACGGTGGTGTTAGACACCACCAGGGCTGACTCGGCGCGCGGCAAGTCGCCGTAGGTAGCGGCCTGTCCGAGCAGGCCGGAACCGATCAGGATGGGATAACTGCGATCAGCGAGGTCGATGTCGACCCGCGCCGTCGACGACTGGGAATTGGCTTGCATCATCCGAGTGTAAAACGCTGCGGCGCAGCGCGCGCCCACCCACGCCGCAGAACTCAGGCCGCCGGCGCCATGCTGGCGAGTTCCAGTTGCATCAGGATCATATTCACCAGCGTGGCGATGGACGGCCGGCCCGTCTCGATGACGAAATGGGCGGTTTCACGGTACAGGGCGTCCCTCGCCGCGTACAGATCACGCAGCTTGGCGAGCGGATCGGCGACCTGCAGGAGGGGCCGGCTGTGGTCATGTTTGAGACGCCGGTAGACCTCCTCCGGTGCCGAGTGGAGGTAAATCACGCGGGTGCGGCTTCGCAGGTGTTCGCGGTTGTCAGGGTCCAGCACCGCGCCGCCGCCGGTGGAAATGACACCACACGCCTGCTGGGTCAGCTCGTCAATGACCTGCCGTTCCATCTGCCGGAATGCGCTTTCGCCTTCCCGCTCGAAAAGCTCGCGCACCGAGCAGCCCGCACGCTGCTCTATGACCTGGTCGGAATCAAGAAAGCGGACACCCAAGCGCCGTGACAGTTGCCTGCCGATCGTGGATTTTCCCGAGCCAGGCAGGCCGATGCAGGAAATCTTCACCGAATTTGCTTCCACGTCCAATGCTCCCCAGGCTGCAGTCAACGCGGCTGCAGTGCCCCTGCATTTTCATGCAATATCGTCAGGGATATTGATAAAGCCGCAAATTGGGGAAGCCATCGGTGTTTCAGCGCAAAGCGGCTCCACCTGTCAACATCTTAGGACTGAGGAAGACGAGCAGTTCAGACTTCGTAGCCGTACGGGTTCTGCTTTTAAACAGGTTCCCCACCCCGGGCAAATCGCCAAGAAGCGGGACCTTGGTCTCATCTTCCCGCTCGTTCTGCTCAAAAATCCCGCCAATGACAACGGTACCGCCGTTATCGACCAGCACCTGGGTCTGGATGTGTTTGGTGTCGATGGCAAAGCCATTGACTGTAGAACGCCCCACGCTGTCCTTGTTTATGTCGACATTGAGAATGATATTTCCCTCCGGTGTGATCTGCGGGGTCACTTCCAGCTTCAGATTGGCTTTCCGAAACGCGAGCGAAGTCGCGCCGCTAGAGGTGGCAGTTTGGTAGGGCAACTCGGTACCCTGTTCGATCAACGCCTTGACCTGGTCAGCAGTCACGATGCGAGGGCTCGACACAATCTTGCCTTTTCCGTCCGCTTCCATGGCAGAGATCTCCAGGTTCAGCAGCCGGGTTAGCGAAGAGTTGAAGAGCGAAATAGCAAATGTCGCAGCTTGAAAACCGTTCTGGCCAACGCCGGGCAGATTCACGAAATCACCGGCGTTCGTACCCAAATTACCCCCCAGCCTAGGTGCCGTTCCGGCGGGCACATTGGGAGCGATGTAGGTGCTTCCGAACATCACATTGTTGGTTGTGTTGAAAGGCCGCCCGCCCAGTCGCACGCCCAGTGATTTGCCAAATGAATCCGAGGCCTCCACGATGCGCGCCTCGATCATGACTTGGCGCACAGGGATATCGATCTTCGCGATCAACGCCTGAACCTGTTCCAGTTTGGATGGGATGTCAGTCACAAACAACTGGTTCGTACGTGCCTCGAAAATCACACTGCCCCGAGGAGACAAAATCTTGGTGGCACTGGGCCCGCCTGATCCGATCAGTCCGGCGGCAACGTCCGCCGCCTTGGCATAGTTGAGTTTGAAATCCTGCGTGCGAACCTGTTCAAGGCTCTGGATGGCGTTACGCGACTCCAGGTCCAGTTTGTCCTTTGCCGCCAATTCATCTTTGGGCGCAATCACCAGCACGTTACCGGTCTTGCGCATACCAAGGCCCTTGGCCTGCAGGATGATGTCCAGCGCCTGATCCCACGGGACATCCTTGAGCCGCAAGGTCACCGCGCCCGTCACTGTGTCTGAGGTCACGATATTGAAGTTGGTGAAGTCGGCAATCACCTGCAGCAAGGACCGGATCTCGATGTTCTGGAAATTCAGCGACAGTTTTTCACCGTTGTAGCCCGCGCCCTGAGTCAGCTTGTTCGGATCAATCCTCTGCTGACGAACCTCCAGCACGAACTGGTTATCGCTTTGGTAGGCGCTGTGCTCCCAATCGCCCTTGGGCTCCACCACCATTCGCACTCGATCGCCAGTCTGAAAAGTCGTTACCGTCTGAATCGGCGTACCGAAATCCGCCACATCCAGCCGCCGACGCAAGCCCTCTGGCAAGGAGCTCTTGAGGAACTCAACGACCAGAGTCTGCCCCTGCTGGCGGATGTCCACACCCACCTGGTTGTTCGCCAGATCAACAATCACCCGCCCTGAGCTGTCCTGCCCGCGACGGAAGTCAATATCCTTGAGCAGCAGGACATCGCGATTGCGGTTCTCTGCAAACACCGGTGGCGCCGCTGGAGAGGGGGCTGCGACAGCAACTGGTTCCAAAGTAATCAACAAGGCCTTGCCTTGAACTTCGGCCTTGTACGCTGTTGGTGCCTTGAGATTCAGCACCACGCGGCTGCGGTCACCCGCCTGCACGACGTTGGCGGAGCGAAGGTTGCCCACATTGATATCAACTGTTGAACGCCCCATGGCGTTGCTGATGCCCGGGAAGTCCAGTGCAATACGGGCTGGCGCCTGGATGCTGAAGCCTGCAGGAACGGCAGCCAGCGGCTCAGCCATGTCGATGCGGATGATCTCCACACCGCCCTGGACCGATCCGGTGACGCCTTGAATGGAGTTGGTGGTCTGCGCCTGCAGCACAGGAGATACAGCCAGGAGAAATACCCCAAAGAGGGAACAAACCATCGCCATGCTCAGCGACCGCTGGACAACTTTCCCCACCGCAAGCCTCATGATGATCGCTGTTGGTTGTTTCATTTGGATCCCTCTGTAAGCTGTAACGCTGCTGTTCGCTCTATCCACTCGCCGGCAGCATCCTGCACAATCTCACGCAGCGAAAGGCTTGTCTCAGTGACCTTGGTCACACGGCCGAAATTCTGTCCGAGGTAGTTGCCCACCCGCACCTGGTAAATCAGGTTGTCCACCCGCACCAGCGCCACCGGTTGCCCGGCCTTGATGAGGCTGCCCACCATTACCACGGCATCAAGTGGCATGGCCTCCAGAGGCTCCTTGCGGCGGCTCAGTTCGGGGGCAATCAGGGCAGCATTGGCCGTTTCCTGCTTCGAATCGCGCTTCAGGGCCTGTGTCAGCTTCTGGCTGCTGAAGGGCTCTATGGAACCCTCCTCGGTGTAAGCGCGCGGGGAAAACTTGGTCGGCTCAGGTATTGGGTCCACCTTGGGCTTGGTGGCGT
>CALSAU010000136.1:0-6164 GCA_943372985.1 Polaromonas sp. YR568
TCGGAGATGTCGGCGTCGATGCCCACCCAGAAAGCGATGTCGCCCTGCTCGTCCAGCACCGGCGAGGCACTGTAGGACATGGTGTGGTAACTGCCATCGGCCGCCAGCACGCGCCGGGTACCGACGAACTGCGACTTGCTGGCCACCGACGCACGCCAGTTGTCGCCGATGGCGGTGCGGTCATCTGGATGAATCACGGCCAGCCATCGGTAGCCCAGCCAGTCGGCCGGCTGCCCGCCGACCACGCTGGACCACGCCGGGTTGACATAGGTGAGCGCGCCTTCGGTGTCTGCCGTCCACACCGTCTGCGGCGCCTGCTCGGCCAGCGCGCGGAACAGCGCCTCCTGGCGCGAAAGCGCGGCGGTGCGCTCGGCGACTTTTTTCTCCAGCCCCACGTTGAGCTGGCTGATTTCCTGCAGCAGGCGCGCGTTCTCGATGGCACTGGCAGCCAGCAGGGCCAGCTCTACCGCCACATACTGGTCTTGCAGCGTGAAGTCGCCCTCGTACTTGTCGGTCATCTGCAGCATGCCGCGGATCTCGCCGTCAGCGCCAAACAGCGGCACCGACAGCCAGCCGCGCAGGCCAACGAGTTTCTCACCCATGGAGCGCCAGCGCGGGTGTTTCTCCAGGTCTGCTTCTGTCAGCAGCACCGGGCGCAGCTGGTCGCCGAGACCGGCGTCAAAGCCCTCAATCACGCTGCTGCCGGGCGGATACTGGGCGGCGTATTTTTCGGACAGCGACACCGCATTGATGGACTGCGAATGGGTGTCGCTGCCGGGCACCGTCACCACCGCCTTGTGCACGCCGATCACACCGCGCGCCTGCTCGGCCACTTCCTGCATCGCGCCTGTCAGCGTACGGTGCGAGGTGATGACCTGCGCCGCATCGGCGGCGCGCTGCAGCATGAAGAGGTGTTCCTGCGCGGCCTGCTCGGCGCGCTTGCGCGGCGTGATGTCGCGCTCCACCGCGACCCAGTGGGTGAACCAGCCGGTCGGGTCGGCAATCGGAACAATGTCCAGCTCCAGCCAGAACTCCTGGCCGCTCTTGGTGTAGTTGATGAGCTCGGCACGCACCGGCTCCCACTTGCGCAAAGCCACGCCAACACGGGCCAGCTCGTCGCGCTGGGTCTTCGGGCCCTGCAGGATGCGCGGCGTCTTGCCAATCACTTCCTCGCGGCTGTAGCCGGTGCGACGCTCGAAGGCATCGTTGACATACACGATGCGCGGACCATCAGGGCCGTCCAGCGGCTCTGCTTCCGTGATCAGCACGATGTCGTTCAGGCGCGCCACGGCGTGCTCCAGCAGGCGCATGCGGTCACGCGATTCGTATTCATCGGTGATGTCCTGCACGGCGCCCACCAGCTTGACGGTCTTGCCGTTCTCCTGCACCGCGCAGCCCTGGCTGCGCACCCAGATGGAGCGCTTGCTGGCGGTCAGCATGGGCAGGTCGATATCCCACGGTGTGCCGTCCTTGATGGCTGCGCGCACTGCCGCCCGGATGATGTTCTGCGCGTTGGGCGTGTAGAAGTCGATACCCTGCTTGAAGTCCATCTCGGTGTCTGGGGGCATCTCGAAAATCACGCGCAGCTCTTCCGACCAGTACGCGCGCTGGTCCTGCAGGGTGTACTCCCAGCCGCCCACCTTGGCCAGCGCACCCGTGCGGCGCAGCAGCTCGGTGCTTCGGGCGATCAGCAGCTCCGACTGTTTGCGCTGCGTGATTTCCTGGACGATGCCGGTGCGGTACTGCGGCTGGCCCTGGTCATCGAGCTTGAGGCGGTCGAACTGGTGAACCCAGCGAACCTGCCCGGCGGGCGTGGTGATGCGGTACTCGAAGTCCAGCGACTCGCCCTTGGCAAACGCGACCTCCCGCGCAGCGATGTAACGCACCCGGTCTTCAGGGGCCATGAAATCCCGGTAGGCCTGAACGTCGTCCTCAAAAGTCCCCGGTGCCACACCGAAGAGTTCATTGACCTCGTCTGACACCCAGAGCTTATTGGCACGGATGTCGTATTCCCACATGCCCAGGCGCGCCAGCCGCTGCGCATCAACCAGCTTGCGCTGGGTTTCACGCAAGCGGTTGAAGCTTTCGTTCTGCTCGCGCTGCAGCCGGTCCATGTCGCTGATGTCGGTGAACACCGTCAGCACGCCGACGATCTCGTCGCCGTGGCGCATCGGGCTGAAGTAGCAGCTGAGCAGGCGGCCTTCCGGCTGACGCTCGTTGCGGATCAGCACCAGCTCGGGGCCTCCGCTTTCGCCGCGCAGTGCGCGCGCCAGGGGCAGGTCGACGGGGCGAAACCGGGTGTCAGTACCCGGGATGAAAAAGCCCTGCTCGTCGGCCCATTGGGGCGAGAGCACCTTGGCGTCCGGTGCCACGGTGAATATGTTGCGGGCTGTATCGTTGACGGTCAAAAGCTCACCCGAAGTACTGACCGCAAACACGCCTTCCTGCATGCTGTTGACGGTGAGGTTCAGCGTGGCGAAGGCCTGGCGGTTTTTCTCCAGCTCGCGGTCGAGCTCCTGCGCGCGCTGCTCCAGCGACACCGCCATGCGGTTGATGCCGCCAGCTATCTCGCCGAACTCGTGGGGCAGCTCGGCAACCTCTGGCACCACGCGGCGATCCAGATGCCCGGCCTCCAGTTGCTGCGCAGTCCGCACAATCTCGCGCGCGGGCCGCACGATGGCACGCCCGCCGACAAACCACGCCAGCACACCGCCCAGCAGCGACATCAGCGCCAGCGCCAGCAACTCCATCCCCAACTGCTTGCGGACAGGCGTGACCACCCGGTCGCGCTCCACGCTCAACACCACGAAGAAGGGCGAGTTCTCAATGCGGCCGCTCGGCGCGTGGGCGTAGATACGGGCCACGCCACTTGAATCGCTGGCCTCCACCACGCCCGACTGCATGCCGCGCACGCGCTGACGCAGCGCCTCCACCGGCAACACCTCTCCCACGACAGCCACCGCGCCCTCAGGCGACACCAGCACCCGGCCCTGGCGGTCGGTGATGAGCAGATGCGCGCCATCAGGCACCTTGACGGATGCCGCCATATTGGCCAGCACCGTCAAGTCCAGCGCGGCAAAGGCGACGGCCCGCGGCTCACGGCTGGGCGAGAGCACAGGCAGTGCGAAGGTGACGTTGGGCTTGCCGGTGGCGCGGCCGATGAAGTAGCCGTCAGAGACAAAGCTGAGATCGGTCAGCGCCTGCTTGAAGAAGCTGCGGTCGCCAGCGTTCGGAATGTCGAGCCCACCCAAGCCGTGGCAACGGAAGTTACCATCCAACCCGATAAGGCCGAGGTTGGCAAACAGCGGGATGTCTTCGGTCAGCGCCTTCAGGTAGCGCTGGCAGTCGGCGGGGGGGCTATCGAGCAGGCCCGGCGCCTTGGCGATGGCCAGCAGGATCTGGTGGGCAGTTTGTGTGACCTGGTCCTGCCGCGCCGCGACCAGCGACACGGCGAACTGCAGGTTGTCGGCTTCGCGCTGGATGGCCGACTGCGAGTTGAGCCAGGCCTTGACAATCGCCAGCCCGAAAAGGGGCACCAGAGCGGCGATGACCAGCGCGACCAGTCGTGCACGGAGGTTGCCCTTGAAGCTCATGCGCTTACACCGTCGATGTGCAGGTCAGGGCCCCGGGCCGGCCGACTTGCAACAAGTGGCCAGAGGTCAAGCCGTGGCCAGGGACTCGTTGACATCCAGCCAGAAGGCCTGCAGACGACTGAGTTTTTCCGTGAAGTCACCGAAGTCAACCGGCTTGCGGACAAAGCCGTTGGCGCCGCTCTTGTAACAGGCCGTCATGTCCGACAGCTCGCTCGACGAGGTGAGCATGACCACCGGCACCAGCGCGGTCAGCGGGTTGGCGCGCACACTGCGCAGCACATCGAGGCCCGAGAGCTTGGGCAGCTTCATGTCGAGAAGAATCAGTGACGGCTGCTTGTGCGTGTCACGCCCGGCGTGCGCGCCTTGACCGAACAGGTAATCCAGCGCGTCGGCGCCATCGCGTGCCACGGCGATTTCCGCTTCCATGCCCTGCTCTTCCAGCGTGAGCACCGTCAGTTCAAGATGGTCGGGGTTGTCTTCGACGACCAATATCAGCTTGTCATTCATCAGACGTCCTTTTGAGCACGATTGTCACATTTAGTAATTTTAGTAACTTGGCGCCGGTTTGGGGGGCTTTGTGCAGTCGGGCAAGTCACTGATGGACGATCACTCCCAAAAACTCACTTTATTTCCTCTTGCCGCCATGATGAGCCCTTGAGGCCTGTCGTGCAAGGGGTCGGCATTTGTACCCACCCGGTACCTTTTCCAGTTGGTACTTTTGCCGTACATCGTGGCCGTGTGTTTTGCGCCACGCAGCAATCCCCCGTCACCATCGCGGGATTCCCTCGTCCTTGAGCTGGCCACGCAGCTCGGCGTAATCCGGCACCACGGCACGCACCGTGTCCCAGAAGCGGGGGCTGTGGTCCATCACGCGCAGGTGGCTCAGCTCGTGGACCACCACGTAATCAATCACCGACATGCGGAAGTGCACCAGGCGCCAGTTCAGGCGGATGGAGCCGTCGGCGCTGGCGCTGCCCCAGCGGGTGCCGGCGCTCGACAGGCTGAGCTTGCGCCATTGCACACCGAGCTGCGGCGCGAAGTGGTTCAGCCGCTCGGTGAAGATGCGCTTGGCCTGCCGCATCAGCCAGGCCTGCACCGCATCGCGCATCTGGTCGGGCGTGGCGTGGTGCGGCAGGCCGACATGCAGGGTGCGGTGCGCCACACCGGGCAGCGCGGCCATGTCGTCAGCCGGCTCGGACAGCTTGAGCTCGGCCCCCACGCCGCCAAACGCATGGCGCGGGTCGATCACCAGCACGACGGGCTCACCGAGGAAGGGCAGCGTGGCGCCGTCTTTCCACTCGATGCGGCCCGACTCCAGACGCTCGTGGCGGGCCCGGGTTTCCTGCAGCTTGTCCAGAATCCAGCGGGATTTCTCCGCCACCGCCTTGTCGATCTCGTAGAGCGGCACCCACTTGGGCGCGCTCACCGTGAGGCCATCGGCACCGACTGAAAAACCGATGGTGCGGCGCTTGCTGCGGCGAAATTCATAGGCCACGGCCACCCGGTCGAGCAGCGCCTCGCGCGTGGCGCGGGGGTGGCGAAAGGTGGCGGGAGCGAGTGCCTCCTGCAGGGTTTGCGGGGGCAGCGTCGGTGTGGGGGCAGAAGCACTTGCGGCTGGCGCTGGAGCTGGATCAGGCTGCTGGCGTGGCGCCGGCACGGTAGCTGTCGGCTCGGGGCCGAACATGTCCAGGGTGAGCTGAAGGAGCCGCTGCATCACACCAGTTTAGCGGGCTGCGTTCACACCGGGGCGGCAGGGGCAGCGGTGCCAGGATAGGCCTCGGGGTCCAGCCGACGCATCTCGGATTCAATCCAGTCTTCGACCTCGCGCATCAGCTCGTCGGGCTTGCGGCCGGTGCTGTCGATGGGCTTGCCGATGGAAATGTCCACTATGCCCGGCTTCTTGATGAAGGCCTTGCGCGGCCAGCATTTGGCCGACGTGACAGCAATCGGGATCACCGGCGCGCCGGTTTCAATCGCCAGCCGTGCGCCACCGGATTTGTACGTGCCCTTCTGCCCGCGCGGAATACGTGTGCCCTCGGGGAACATGATGACCCAGGTGCCCTGCGCCATCAGACGCTTGCCCTGCGCCACCACCTTGTTGAAGGCCTGTGCGCGCTGGCTGCGATCGATGTGGATCATGTCCATGCGGGCCATGGCCCAGCCGAAGAAAGGCACGTACAGCAGCTCTTTCTTGAACACATAGGCCAGCGGGTGCGGCATCAGCGTGGGCATGCTGAAGGTTTCCCAGGTGCTCTGGTGCTTCAGCAGCAGCACCGCCGCACTGGTCTCGCCGGTGGGCAGGTTTTCCATGCCAGTGACGCGGTTCTGGATGCCCAGAATCACGGTGCCACCGGTGACCGCCAGGCGGAGCCAGCCGGCGCACATCCAGTACATGGTGGTGCTGCTGACAAACAGCGAGGCAATGATGACAAAGATGGCCCACGGAATCACCGTGATGGCCATCCACAGCAGGTGCACAACAGATCGGATGAAAGGCATGGGCGGTGCTGACTCTTGAATCTTCAGGAGGCCTTGGGCTCGGCCTGCAGCGCGGCACTGCGCTCAATCAGG
>CALSAU010000137.1:0-6158 GCA_943372985.1 Polaromonas sp. YR568
GAAGCCGGCGGTGAGTTCATCATCTGGCGCAGACGAATGACACACGGCATCGCCCAGGCCCAGACGTGCCAGCAGCGTCTGAAAGGCGGTCTCTGCAGTGGCGCGTGCGGTGGGTGATCCGGTGATGAAGTGCACGCCTGCAGTGCGAAGGCGTGGTGTAGTGGCCTCGTTCATGGTGCGCGACAGTATGTGGGCTCCACGCGGGTTCGGCAATAGCAAAAACACCCGGCGCACGCCTTCTGACTGCTCCCTGACAGCGCGGCCGTAGGGCCCACCCGCGCGAAGCGGTCAGGCGTAGGTGATCCAGTCCGCGTGCTCGGGCGAATCGAGATGCGGCAGCGTGTTGTAGGTCACCAGCATGTGGCGCTTGGGCGTGAACGCGAACTCGGTGACCGACGAATTGCGGATGCGCAGGTTCAGCTCGATCGTGGTTTCTGCGCTGGTGCCCAGCACATGCCCGACGGCGGTGGCAATCGGCCCGCCGCTGGAGACCATCAGCACATTGCCGCTGTGCGAGGCGCGCACATGGTCCAGCGCTGCGGTCACGCCCGCCACAAACTCAGGGTAGCTGGGCATACCGTGTGGGCTGACCACACCGGCCATCCATTGTGCGAGGCCATCCTTGAGCAGGCGAAAGTGGTGGCGATATTGCTCCGGCGAGTCGGGCCTGGCCAGCGGCTGCGGATGCACCGTGGCAATCACGGCATGGCTGTCGTATTCATTGAGCCCGGCCCGCTGGGTGCCCTGCAGCAGGGTGCCCAGGCCCGTGCAGATGCCTTGCAGGGTCTGCTGCTGCCGCTGCAGCGTGCCGGTGAAGGCCGCTTCAAAAACAATGCCCTTGTGCCGGAAGTACTCACCCAGCCGTACGCTCTGCCGGCGGCCCAGTTCGCTCAGCTCGTCGTAGTTGTCGGCGCCAAAAGAGGCCTGGCCGTGGCGCACCAGATAAAGCGTTCCCATGGGGTGATTGTGGCGAACTCGGCCCGGGCTTTTTGTCCCGTGGGTGACGGATGCAAACCCTCAGCAGCAGGTGTTCAGACGCCGGTGGATTGCAGCGTGACCACGCCGCGCGGTGTGTGCAGCGTGGCCATGAGCTTCGGTGAGCCTTGCACTGTGGCGACGCCAGTCAACCCCATGGCGCTGTAACTGGCTTGCAGCAGATCAGCCTGCGGGTGGCTGGCCTGTACCGATTGCAGCGTAATGCCCGAGGGCGCCATGCCCCGTGCCGGGTGCACATCGCCCCACTCGATGAGCGTGGGCAGCGTGCCGTTCAGCAGCCGCTGGCCGTCAGCACGAACGGTGATCTTCCAGCTCAGCAGGCCTCGCGGCGTCATGCGCGAAGCTTGCAGTACTTCGCCGCGGTCCAGCCCGTGCTGAACCAATGCCTGCACCGCTGTTTGTGCGTCTGAGGTGCGGGCGACGAAGTGCGCGAGTTGCGGTCCGGTCGCTTTCAGTTGCTGCTGCAAGGCCGCGTCATCCAGATCGAACCAGCGGCGGTAGCCAGCGGGCCGGGCGCAGGGCGCGCCGGCGTGGATGGCGATGACTTCGAGATAGGCCAGCGGCCAGGCTTCGCAGGCGATCGACAGCAGCCGGTTGTGCGTGCCCATCAGTGGGTGCTCGCCACCCGGCCCGGGCGTGGCGCCCAGCGTGCGCTCGCACCAGGCCACGCCGTCGTCCAGCGTGGCGGCAAGCACCACCAGATGATCGAGCTGTGAATGCAGGGTCGTCATTGCGAGGTGGTCAGAGGGTGACCTGCCCATCGATGCAGGTGACGGACTCACCGCCCACCCACACCTGGCCTGCCGCATCCTGCTCGATGTGAATTTGCCCCGCGCGACCGAGGCACACGCCTTGCGACGCCACATACTTCGCTGGCGCATGGCCCTCGGCGATCAGCCACTGCGCGAGGCTGGCATTCAGGCTGCCGGTGACCGGGTCTTCGTCAATGCCGACCGGGGCCACAAAGCCCCGCACTTCCATGTCGGGTGTGAACTCGCGTGCGGCTGTGGTGCTGTCGGTCGAATTGGCGTTGTTGCTAGCGCCGAACGCACGGGCTTCCCGGTTGGCGCGTGCAATCAATGCAGGTGCCGGTTCGCTCGGGTAGAGCGCAGCCACGCCCACTTTGGCGTCAAGCCGCGCCAGCGTCTTGTGGTCGGGCGTGAGCTGCAGCACGGTCTCGGGTGCATCGAGCAGCAGGCCCAGCCAGACCGGGCCGTTGTCGAGCAGCTGGGCCGCGCGAATCTGCTGCGGTGCCAGCCCCATCGCGGCGGCCACCTGCGCCAGCATCACCGGGCTGGGGGCGGAGCGTTTCAAGGCCGGTGCGGCGAAAGCAAGGCGCTGCGTGCCCGGTTCGCGCCGGATTTTCACCAGACCGACCTTGCACTCCTGCACGATGAAGCCGGGGTCCTTCGGCTGCCCGCCGGCCTGCAACCAGCTGTGGCAGGTGCCCAGCGTGGGGTGGCCGGCAAACGGCAGTTCGCCACCCGGCGTGAAGATGCGCACGCGGTAGTCGGCACCCGGCTGGGTGGGCGGCAGCACGAAAGTGGTTTCCGACAGGTTGGTCCAGCGCGCAAAGCGCTGCATGGCCTCGTCGTCCAGACCGCTGCCGTCCAGCACCACGGCCAGCGGGTTGCCCAGATAGAGGGTGGGCGTGAACACGTCCACCTGTTTGAAATTGCGCTGCTTCATCATTGGTTTCAAAAGTTCATTTCAAGTGTCATGACAGGGGCTGGTCCAGCACGCCGCGCGAGGCGGGGCGGGCCAGGAGGGTCTGGTACCAGCGCTCCACATGGGGGCGTGCGGTCCGTGTCTGCGGCAGTCCGAACCAGCGGTGGACTTCGCAGGCCACTGGAATGTCGGCCATGGAAAAACGTTCGCCGACCATGAAGCTGCGGTGGGCCAGGTGTGAATCAAGTCGCTCCATCAGCTTCTCGACGGCCGCGTTGGATTCGCTCAGCACGGCGTCATCGCGCTGAGCGGCAGACGTGCGCACCAGTTGGATGAAGCCGGGGCGGCTGGCCGGGTTCAGCGTGGTTTGCTGCCAGTCCATCCACCGCTCGGCATCAAAGCGCTCGCGAAGATCGGTGGGATACATCTGTCCGGATGAATGCTTGGCGCACAGGTAGCGCACGATCACGTTGGACTCCCACAGCACAAAGTCCTCGTCCTGAATGACAGGCACCAGCGAATTGGGGTTCAGTGCGATGTACGCCGGCTCCTTGACCAGACCAAACAGGCCACCCGCTTCTGTGCGCTGGAAGTCCAGCCCCAGCTCCTGCGCAGCCCAGACGACTTTACGCACATTGATGGAACTGAGGCGTCCCCAGATATGCAGCATCGGTGTTCTCCGTGTGATGAGGTGATTGGGTGATTGGCTTTAAGCCCCAGCCTCTGCCAGCTGGGCCGTCGGGACAAATTGGCCCTGCATGTCCTTGATGGCTGCCGCCAGTGCCGCAATGCCGATGTTGATCTGCTCCACGCTCGACGTCACAAACGACAAGCGAAGCGCACGCGGGTCGGGCGTGGCCGCATAAAACGCCCAGCCCGGCACAAAGGCCACATTGCGCTCCACCGCCCTGGGCAGCAGGTCAATCGCGTTCATGCCTTCCGGCAGGCGGGCCCACAGGAACATGCCCCCGTCGGGCGTGTTCCAGCTCACGCCCTCGGGCATCTCGCGCTGCATGGCGGCCAGCATGGCGTCGCGTTGCGACTTGTACAGCGCGCGGATGGTCGGCACGTGGCGGTCCAGAAAGCCGCCCTTCATCACCTCGGCCACCATGCGCTGGTTGAAGCCGGGGCTGTGCAGATCGGCCGCCTGCTTGGCCTGCAGCAGCTTGGGGTAGAGCGCCTTGGGCGCGACCATGAAGCCCAGCCGCAGGCCCGGTGCCAGCACCTTGGAGAACGAGCCGAGGTACACGCAGCCTTCCGGGTTGCGCGCCGTCAGCGGCAGCGGGGGCGGGGTGTCGAACCACAGGTCGCCGTAGGGGTTGTCTTCCACCATCGGCAGGCCCAGGCGCGTCGCCTCAGCGCTGAGTGCGGCGCGGCGTGCTTCGGTCATGGTGCGGCCGGTGGGGTTCTGGAAGTTCGGCAGCACGTACAGAAAGCGGGCACCGGTGGCCTTGGCCGCGAGGTCGCTCAGGTCCACGCCTTCCGCGTCGTTCGCCACGCCCACCACCTCGGGCTCCATCGGCGTGAAGGCCTGCAGCGCACCGAGGTAGGTGGGTGTTTCGACCAGAATGCGGCTGCCCGCGTCGATCAGGATTTTGGCGATCAGGTCCAGGCCCTGCTGGGAACCGGTGGTGATCAGCACCTGCGCCGGGTCCACCTTCCACGGCAGCATCGCGGCCACGGCTTCGCGCAGCGGCGCGTAGCCTTCGCTGGCGGCGTACTGCAGCGCGGCGTTGCCGTCTTCGCGCAGCACCTTGTCGCAGGCCTCGCGAAAGGCGCTGACCGGAAAGGTCTTGGGCGAGGGCAGGCCACCCGCAAAGCTGATGATGCCGGGCTTCTCGGTCACCTTCAGGATCTCGCGGATCACCGACGGGTTCATCTTGTGTGCGCGCTGCGCCTGCGTCCACTGCATGGCGGGCTTGTCGTTCTTCTCGTTCCTGTCACTCTCCTCCAAGCGGGCCGTAAAACACAACCCAGGTCACAAAATCGGAACTGAAATTCTCGAAGCGGTGTTCGGTGCCCGCTGCAACAAAAAAGGCGTCGCCGGGGCGGGAATCAAAGCGCTGGCCGTTGATGATGATCTCACTGTGCCCGGCCTGCACAAAATAAAGTTCGTCCTGGGTGTGCGGCTGCTGGCGGTCCTTGCCGTCGGCATTGCTGCCGGGTGCAAACACTTCCACGCTCATGCTGCCGCCCGCCATCAGCGTGGCGAAGGGCACGCCCTCAGGGTACTCGTCCGTGGCAGCGCCAGGCAGTTGCCGCAGTGCCTGGTGGATGGATGCTTTCATGTCTTTGCCCTAGTCCACGATGAACAGTCTGGCACCGCCCGGGGCGCTGGAGCGGTGCGCTTCGGCGCCATCGGCCACCTGATAACTCATGCCGGGCAAGAGCACATGCACACGGCCGTCGTCCAGCTCGGTGTGCAACTCGCCTTCAAGGCACAGCAGGATGTGGCCCTTGCGGCACCAGTGGTCAGACACATAGCCGGGCGTGTATTCCACCACCCGCACGTCACCGAACTGGCGGGTGCGCCAGAAGGCCTTGCCCTGCAGCGCTGAATGCTCGGTGCGCGGCACGCTGGACCAGTCGGTGGTACCAAAGGGAATCTGGGCAAGGTGCATTGCAGTCTGTCCGTGGGAATCAGGGGGCACTCGGGCTCTTGAGCCGCAGCAGGCTCAGCCCAAGCAGGCCAAACGCACCCCCGCAAAGTCGATTGAAGACCCGTACCCGCGCCGGTGTGCCAAACCAGCGGTGGGTGTGGCGCGCCAGCAGCACGTAGACCAGGTGCGACGTCAGCACGCAGGCCGCGAACGCGCTGGTCAGTGCGAGAAACTGCGGCAGCATCGGTGCGGCGGGCTGGATGAACTGCGGGAACAGCGCGGTGAAGAACAAAATGCTTTTCGGATTGGTCAGCGCCACCAGCAGGCCCTGCCTGAACAGCGCGCCGTTGCTTCTGCCGGATGGCGCACCGCCGGCCAGCGGCGCATCGAACATCGAGCCCTTGCTGGTCCACTGGCGCCAGCCCAGATACACCAGATACAGGGCGCCCACGGTCTTGAGCACTGCAAACAGCCATGCCGAGGTGTGCAGCAAGGTGCCCAGTCCGGCCATGGCGGCCGCAGACACCGAAAACACGCCCAGCACGTTACCTGAAGAGCTCCACAGCGTCTTGCGCGGCCCCCAGGCGACGGCGTTGGACACCGCCAGCAAAATGCCCGGTCCCGGGCTGAGCGCGGTGACTAGCGAGATGGTGATGAAAAGCAGCCAGGCAGAAGCAGTCATGGTCGTGAAGCAGGCAACAGAGGGGAGATGGAAGACTGGGCAGGCGGGGCAGAGTGAACCGGCATTTTCTTGCCGATGAACACGGTGGCGATCACGGCCAGGCTGAAGCCCACGGTGACGGCGTCCATACGCTCACCCAACAGCGGCATGGCAAAAAGCATCGACAAAAACGGCTGCACCAGCTGCACCTGGCTCACGCGCACCGTGCCGCC
>CALSAU010000138.1:0-6069 GCA_943372985.1 Polaromonas sp. YR568
GGGCCACCGTCACCCACTCGCCCAGCGGCAACGAGAGCACGGTGTCGGTCGATGAGGAGCTGATCGCACCGGGCGGGTACGCACCCTGGCCGCCGCGCGCACTTTGTCCCGCTGCGAGTTCCAGTTCGGCACTGTTGCCGCCGCGCCAGACCGGGCGTGCCGAAAAGCCGCTGTTCGCATCGACCAGCACGCTGCCCGAAATGACGCGCAGCACACCGCCTTGCACCACAGTTTGCACCAGCCGCAGCGGCACCGAATTACCCAGACGAATCGCCGCCTGGCGACCATTGAGCACCAGCACCCGCTGGACGAGGTCGCGGTTCGCGTCGCGCTGGCTGTCCTGCGCGCTGATCTGCACGTTGGCGCCAGACTGGCCGAGGCTCAGGGTCACACCGCCCTGCGCCTGCAGCTGACTGCCGCTCTGGCTGCTGCCCCGCACCTGCCGGACCTCGATCTGCAGGTTGCGCAGGGGAAGTGCCTCGGCGCCGGGCGGGGTGGTGGCGTAGCCCTGTGCCCAAGCCGTACCGGCCATAAGCGTCAGGGCGGTCAGCGCCGTCAGGAAGTGCTTCATGGGTCCTCCGGTGGTCAGGGTGTGGCGCGGGCCAGATGCCCCAGCGGCAAGGCACTGCTGGCCTTGACCTCGCCCAGCGAAAAGCTGGTGTGCAGGTCTTTCACGTTCGGCAGGTTGATCAGGTTCTGCAGCGCAAACTTACTGAAGGCTTCGAGGTCCTGCGCGACCACCTGCAGCTCAAAGGTGCCAGTGCCGCTGATGTAGTGGCAGGAGACGATTTCCGGCAGTTTCTTGATCGCTTCTTCCAGCTGGCGCGTGGCGTCGCCGCTGTTGCGGTCGGCGTCCAGCCGCACAAAGGCCAGCACGCCCAGGCCGATCTTGTGGCGGTTGATTTCCGCGCGGTAGCCGGTGATGAACCCGGCTTCCTCCAGCGCCCGCACACGGCGCCAGCACGGCGCAGCCGACAGCCCCACACGCGAGGCCAGCTCGGTGTTGGTGAGCCGGGCTTCGGTTTGCAGCTCGTTCAGGATGGCGATGTCAAACTTGTCCAATGTTTCCATTAAGTCAATTTTCTAGCAAGATTCTTTCTTTGTACAGCTGGAAACGGGCATGGAAAGCAAAGACATATCTCGCGCGGCGGCATACACTTTGCATAGTTCTAGAAGCTGTTCCCTACCCGGCGACAGTCTCGATTTGCGCTGCCCACAAGGCAGCTTTACCCACGCCAGGAGACACAGACCATGAACGCGCCACTTCCCGAGCACATTCGCAAGGCACTCGAAACCGTCACGCTTGATGACAAATACAGCCTTGAGCATGGCCGTGCTTTCATGAGCGGTGTGCAGGCCCTCGTGCGCTTGCCGATGTTGCAGCGCACGCGCGATGCGATGGCCGGGTTGAACACCGGCGGCTTCATCAGCGGCTACCGCGGTTCGCCCCTCGGTGGCTACGACCAGGCGCTGTGGGCCGCCAAGAAACATCTGGCCGCGCAGAACATCGTGTTCCAGCCCGGCGTCAATGAAGAACTCGGCGCCACAGCCGTGTGGGGCACGCAGCAGCTGGACCTGTATCCGCAAAGCAAAAAGTTCGATGGTGTGTTCGGTATCTGGTACGGCAAGGGCCCGGGCGTGGACCGCTGCTCCGATGTCTTCAAACACGCCAACATGGCGGGCACGGCCAAACACGGCGGCGTGATCGCGATTGCCGGCGACGACCATGTCTCCAAAAGCTCGACGGCGGCGCACCAGAGCGACCACATCTTCAAGGCCTGCGGCCTGCCGGTGTTCTTTCCGTCGAATGTGCAGGACATCCTCGACATGGGGCTGCATGCCTTTGCGATGAGCCGTTTTTCCGGCGTCTGGTCAGGCATGAAAACCATTCAGGAAGTGGTGGAGTCGTCCAGCTCGGTGCTGGTGGACCCGGACCGCGTGAAGATCGTCATCCCCGAAGACTTCCAGATGCCACCCGGCGGCCTGCACATCCGCTGGCCCGATCCGCCACTGGAACAGGAAGCGCGCCTGATGGACTTCAAGTGGTACGCCGCCCTGGCCTACATTCGCGCCAACAAGCTCAACTACAACGTGATTGCTTCACCGAAAGACCGCTTTGGTCTGATCGCCAGCGGCAAGGCCTTCAACGACACGCGCCAGGCGCTGGCCGATCTCGGGCTGGACGAAGACACCTGCCATCAGCTCGGTATCCGCCTGCACAAGGTCAATGTGGTGTGGCCGCTGGAGGCCACCATCACCCGCGAATTCGCCGAAGGCCTGCAGGAGATCCTGGTGGTCGAGGAAAAGCGCCAGGTCATCGAGTACCAGATCAAGGAAGAGCTCTACAACTGGCGCGCTGACGTGCGGCCCAATGTGCTGGGCAAGTTCGACGAGCCCGAAGGCGACCAGTCCGGTGGTGAATGGGGCCGCTCCAACCCGAGCGACAACTGGCTGCTGCGCGCCAAGGCCGACCTCACGCCGGCCATCATTGCCAAAGCGATTGCCAAACGGCTGAAAAAACTGGGCGTGCCGGCCGACGTGGTGGCGCGCATGGACGAGCGTCTGGCCATCATTGAAGGCCGCGAACGCGCGCTGGCCGAGGCCAAGACCGACACCGGCGAGCGCGCGCCGTGGTTCTGCAGCGGCTGCCCGCACAACACCAGCACCCGGGTGCCCGAAGGCTCGCGCGCCGTGGCGGGCATCGGCTGCCACTACATGGCCACCTGGATGGACCGAAGCACCTCGACCTTCAGCCAGATGGGCGGCGAAGGCGTGAGCTGGGTCGGCCAGGCCCCATTCACTACCGATTCCCATGTGTTTGCCAATCTCGGCGACGGCACCTACTTTCACAGCGGCCTGCTGGCCATCCGCCAGGCGATTGCCTCCGGCGTGAACATCACCTACAAGATTCTCTACAACGACGCCGTGGCCATGACCGGCGGCCAGCAGGTCGGCGAGCGGCCCGAGGGGCACTCGGTGCTGCAGATCATGCAAAGCGTGCTGGCCGAAGGCGCTGTCAAGCTCGTGATCGTGACCGATGAGCCCGAGAAATACGACGGTGCGGCGCTGCTCCCGGGGGTCACGGTGCACCACCGCGACGAACTCGACCGCATCCAGCGCGAGTTCCGCGAGATCAAGGGCACCACCGCCATCATCTACGACCAGACCTGCGCGACCGAAAAGCGCCGGCGCCGCAAGCGCGGCACCCTGGTGGACCCGGAAAAGCGTGTGGTCATCAACGAACTGGTGTGCGAAGGTTGCGGTGACTGCTCGGTGCAGTCCAACTGCCTGTCGGTGGAGCCACTGGAAACCGAATTCGGCCGCAAGCGCCGCATCAACCAGAACAGTTGCAACAAGGACTATTCCTGCGTCAAAGGCTTTTGCCCCAGCTTTGTCACCGTCGAGGGTGGCCAGCTGAAGAAACCGAAGAAAGAAGCCAAAGGCGGTGCGCTGATGCCGCCGGTGCCCGAGCCGGTGCTGCCGGTTGCCGAAAGCGCCTGGGGCATCGTGGTCGGTGGTGTCGGCGGCACAGGCGTCATCACCATTGGCCAGTTGCTGGGCATGGCGGCCCACATCGAAGGCAAGGGCGTGGTCACGCAGGACGCGGGTGGCCTGGCCCAGAAAGGCGGCGCGACCTGGAGCCACATCCAGATCGCCAACCGGCCCGAGGCGATTTACACCACCAAGGTCGATACCGCCAAGGCCGATCTGGTGATCGGCTGCGACCCCATCGTCACCGCCAGCAAGTACACGCTGACCGTGATGCAGCCGGGCCGCACCTATGTGGCGATGAATTCGCACGGCACGCCGACGGCCGCTTTTGTGACCAACCCGGGCTGGCAGTTTCCGGGTGGCAACTGCGATACGGCGGTCTCCGCAACAGTGGGCGCTGACTTGCTGGGCGGTTTTGACGCCGAGCAAGTGGCGGTGCAGCTGATCGGTGACTCGATTTACACCAACCCCCTGATGCTGGGCTACGCTTGGCAAAAGGGCCGGGTGCCGCTGTCGCACGCAGCGCTGATGCGCGCCATCGAGCTCAATGGGGTGCAGGTTGAGAACAACAAGGCCGCGTTCGAGTGGGGCCGGCGTTGCGCCCATGACCTGGCTGCGGTGCAGGCGCTTTTTAAGGCGGCGCAGGTGATCGAGTTCGTCAAGCGCCCCTTGCTCGCCGACATGCTGGCCAAGCGGGTGGAGTTCCTCACCGCCTACCAGAATGCGGCCTATGCCCAGACTTACCAGGCTTTCGTTAAAAAGGTGCAGTTGGCTGAAGCCCCGCTGGGCAAAACCGCGCTGACCGAGGCGGTGGCCCGTTACCTGTTCAAACTGATGGCTTACAAAGACGAGTACGAAGTCGCCCGCCTGCACACCGACGCCAGCTTCCTGAACAAGGTGAGCGCCATGTTTGAAGGTGATTTCAAGCTCAACTACCACCTCGCGCCGCCGATGATCGCCGCCCAAAACGACAAGGGCGAGCTGCAGAAGCAGCAATTCGGTCCGTGGATGCTGACCGCATTCCGCGCGCTGGCCCGCCTCAAGGGCTTGCGCGGCACGGCGCTGGACGTCTTCGGGCGTACCGAAGAGCGCCGCATGGAGCGCGCGCTGATCGACGAGTACCGGGCCAGTCTGGAGGAAGTGATGGCGGGCCTGACTGCCGATAACCACGCGGTGGCGCTGGACATTGCCCGGATTCCCGAGCTCATCAAGGGCTATGGCCATGTCAAGGCACGGCATCTGGCGCTGGCGCGCCCGCAATGGGCGGCACTGATGGACGACTGGCGCCAGGGCGTCGCCGCGACCCGCCAGCGCGCGGCCTGACCCGGCGCGGAAGGCCCTGCAGTCCGGCACAGGCCGATGGCCCGCGAAGCCTCGGGGTTACAAGTTATTGCAAGTGACCCGACGCTTACAATCGCGGGTTGCCCTGCCCCTGCGTCCGCAGGGGTGCTTGTGACCGTTTCCAATTGTTGTGGAGCTTTGCCGTGTTCATTTCTTCTGCTTTTGCCCAAACCGCCCCTGCCGCAGCCGGTGGCGGCGACATGATGTCCTCGTTGACAGGCATGCTGCCTCTGGTGCTGATGTTTGTGGTGTTGTATTTCGTGATGATTCGTCCCCAGATGAAGAAACAGAAAGAGCACCGCGCCATGATCGACGCACTCGCCAAGGGCGATGAAGTCGCCACGGCCGGCGGCCTGCTCGGCAAGGTCACCAAGCTCAGCGACGCCTACCTGTCAATCGAGCTGTCCCCCGGCGTGGAAGTCCAGCTGCAGCGCAGCGCCGTCATCCAGGTGCTGCCCAAAGGCGCCATCGGCTCCATCAAGTAATCAGGACGCCCGCCCGATGGGGACATCGCCGGTGCGCGGTGTCCGCGTCGGTCCTTCCCCGCCACCTGCCACCAGGAACTGTCCCCCATGAATCGCTATCCGGTCTGGAAGTACATCGTCATCGTGGTGGCGCTGCTTGTCGCCGCGCTCTACACCTTGCCCAACTTTTTCGGTGAAGCGCCTGCGGTGCAGGTCTCCAGCGGCAAATCCACGGTCAAGATTGACACCACCACCATGGCGCGCGTGGAGCAGGCGCTCAAGGAGGCGGGTCTGACGGCCGAGGCCATCACTTTGGACGGCGCCTCGATCAAGGCCCGCTTTGACAACACCGATACGCAGCTCAAGGCCAAAGACGCGGTTCAGAAGGCGCTGTCGCCGGACCCGACCGACCCCAACTACGTGGTGGCGCTCAACCTGCTGTCGCGCTCACCGGCGTGGTTGACTTCGCTCAATGCCTTCCCGATGTACCTGGGGCTGGATCTGCGCGGCGGTGTGCACTTCATGCTGCAGGTAGACATGCAGGCCGCGCTGACCAAGCGGGCCGAGTCCCAGGCGGGCGATCTGCGGCTGGCGCTGCGCGAGAAGAATGTCCGCCACGGCGGCATCACCCGCAACGGCCAGGCGATTGAAATTCGGGTGCGCGATTCCGAAACACTGGCCGCCGCCAAGGCGGTGATCCAGGACCAGTTTGCCGACCTGCAGGCCGCCGATGCCGCTGAGGGCACCGAGTACAAGCTGACTGCCACCATCA
>CALSAU010000139.1:0-6064 GCA_943372985.1 Polaromonas sp. YR568
CAGCGCATCAACCAGTGCCGGCAGACCCACCAGCAGGCCACCGTCTTGCGCCCGGAAAGCGAAGACCTGCTGGGTCTTGAAAGCCATGTCGCGCTCCAGTCGCGCGGCTTGCCCATCGCGCCCCCTGACGACCCGCCACTGAACGCGCCCCGTGCACGCGGGCAGCAGCTCTTTGTGCAGCGCATGGGGCAACTGAACCTGTCGTGCGCCCAGTGTCACGACCAGAACGCCGGCGGCCGCCTGGGCGGCAGCATCATTCCGCAGGCCCACCCGACCGGCTACCCCATCTACCGGCTCGAGTGGCAAGGCATGGGTTCACTGCAACGCCGCCTGCGCAACTGCATGACCGGCGTGCGTGCAGAGCCCTTTGCCTACAACGCGCAGGAGATGGTCGAGCTGGAGCTCTACCTCGCCGCCCGTGCGAAAGGCATGCCACTGGAAACGCCCGCTGTGAGGCCTTGAAACCGCTGACGCTGGCTATGTCATTCAGCCCGCGTCGAACGACACCGTGACCGGCGTACCCCGCTTCAGCGTCTGGATCACCACACAGGATCGCTCGGCGGCACGCGTGAGTTGCCCGACGCGCTGCGGGTCGGTCGATGGTGCGACACGCAGCCGCACATCCACCGCAAACGACTGGAAGCCCACTGGCACCGCCGGGTCCATGCCCAGCGTGCCGCGCACATCGACCTCGCCCCGCGTCTGCACCTGCAGTTCCGTGATCTCCACCTGCAAGAGGGTGGCGACCATGCGCAGGCTGGACTCCTGACAGCTGGCAATGGCCGCGCACAGAAGATCACCCGGGCACGGTGCATCGTGCGGACCGCCGAGCGTATCGTGCACTGCGAATCCGAACGGCACCGAGGGCCCACCACCCACCTGCACCTCCCCGTGGAACGGGTCTTGCAGCCCGATGCCGCCGGTGGATGCGTGGTCGGTGACCAGCGCCAGCGCCGGATTCTGGCGGTAGCTGTCGCGCAGTGCCGACTGGCGCTGACGCAATTGTTCTGCGATGTTCACGGTGCACTCTTCAACGGCGTGTGATGACGATTTCGAGGTAGTCACTGGGTATGACCAGGCTGGCCTCACCCCGGGTGTTGAAGCGGGCCAGCAGTGCCAGCAAGTCGCTTTCGAGCGCCGGGCCTTTGTCGCCGAGTGCCAGAAAGGCCTTGTGGACAGGGCCATACCAAGTGCGGAACACTTCCAGCCAGTGGGCGGCCGAACGGTAGCGGAAGTTGAACTGGCGCTCCGTGCAGCGGATTTCGCGGGCGCCCGCACCAAACAGGGCCTGCAGGTGGGGCTCGGTCCCCCACAGTGCGGGCGACTGAACGCCAGCCGGCGGCGGCAGGTGCTTGCCGATGGTCTTGAAGACCTGGCCGATGAAGCCATCCGGCGTCCAGTTGGCCAGCGCAATGCGCCCGCCGCTGCGGCACACACGCAGCATCTCGGCGGCGGCTTTTTCCTGATGGGGTGTGAACATCACGCCAAAGGTGGAGAGGACGAGATCAAACTGTCCGTCGGCATAGGGCAGCGCTTCGGCATCGGCGATTTCAAAGGTCACGGACAGGCCTTCCGCTTCGGCACGCGAACGCCCGCGCTCCAGCAAACCGCCCACATAGTCGGTGGACACCACGTTCGCACCGCGCCGGGCGGCGGCCAGCGTGGCATTGCCGTTGCCGGCGGCCACATCAAGTACCGACTCGCCAGTCAGAACATCTGCCGCCTCGCACAGCGTTTCGCCAACAATTTGCAGGGTGGTGCCCACCACCGCGTAGTCGCCAGAAGACCACGCGGCCTGCTGCTTCTGCTTGACGGCAGCCAGGTCGGGGCCAGCGGCCGGGGCGGCAGGCGCTGGAGGGGTGAGATTCGACACGGGGGAATTCATGACGCTGGACATGCAAGTCTCCTTGAAAGGGTTCATCGCCCGGTTGGCAATGTGCTGGCAGTGTGTTTCGAAATGCCCGCCGGTTCCTGCCACAGTCACCGGCAAAACTGACCATCCATCCGGCAGTTGTTGCGAGGTGTCAACCGGGTTGTCCGAGCGTCCCGGAAGCCTGCCCGACCGTCCGGCCAATTACCCTGCAGGCGCTGCGGGTTGCCACAGTCCGGGGTACCGCCGCACAATCCAGCGATACCCGCCCACGGAGTGCTGAACATGTCTGACTCACCCATTTCCCTCGCCCTGCAGCGCGCCGAAGAGGCCTTCGCGCAAAAGCCTGGTCTGGCCATGCAGAACGATGCACCGGCGAAAGCGGTTTTTGTCGGTGGTCTGGCCACGCAGGTAGCGGGGCCGGCGGGGCACACGGTGGGCACCGACATGCCGGTCACGCTGGGGGGCGCCGGTGCCTGCCCGGGCCCTGGATGGTTAATGCGTGCCGGGCTGGCATCGTGCACCGCCACCGTGATTGCCATGCGTGCCGAGCGTCTGGGCATTCGCCTGACCCGGCTGGCCGTCACAGCCAACAGTCGCTCTGACGCCCGGGGGCTGCTGGGCGTGGACCCACTGGTTGCTGCAGGCCCGCTGGAGGTGAATCTCGACATAGACATTGCCGCAGACGGACAGACGCCCGAGTCACTGGCCGAATTGGTCGCGTGGGCCGACGCGCATTCGCCAGTCACCAACGCACTGCGCCGCGCCATCGACGTGCAATCTCAGGTGCGCTACGGCGCCATCACGCCCGCCTGACGATGGATGCATTGTCTGAAGTGCTGCGCGTGGTGCGCCTCAGCAGCGCGATTTTCTTCAACGCTCGCTTCACGGCCCCCTGGTGCTTCAGCTCGCCGGCAGCAGCCGACGTGATGCAGACCCTGCACCCCGGTGCCGAGCGGCTGGTGGTCTTTCATCTGCTGACCGAAGGGCAATGCCATGTGCAGATCGAGGGCAGCCCACCGCAGGTGCTTAACGCCGGCGATGTGATCATCTTTCCGCACGGCGACGCCCACCTGATGGCCTCAGCCCTGGGTGTAGCGCCTGCCGGGCCGACGGACCTGCAAGCCATTCTGAAGCGCCGCCCGCATCTGCTGAAATATGGTGGCGGCGGTGAAGCGACGCGCTTTGTGTGTGGCTATCTGGTCTGCGATCCACGGCTGTGCCGCTCCATATTGAATGCGCTTCCGCCCATGCTGATCGTCAGCCTGCGCTCCCACGGCGAAAAGGACTGGTTGGAGCAATCCATCCACTACGCAGTGACGGAAGCCGCGTCACCGCGGCCCGGCGGTGAAGGCGTTCTGGCGAAACTCTCGGAGGTGCTGTTTGTGGAAACCTTGCGCCGCCACATCGCGCAGTTACCCGCCGAGCAGACCGGCTGGCTGGCCGGTCTCAGGGACCGCATTGTTGGCAAGTCGCTGGCTCTGATGCACGAGCGCCCTGCCGAGCCCTGGACACTGGAGAGCCTCGCGCGAGATGCGGGCACATCGCGTTCGGTACTCGCCGAACGCTTCAGCCACTTTGTGGGGCAGGCCCCCATGACTTACCTGACGCACTGGCGCATGGCACTGGCCGCCAACCTGCTGCGCCACAGCGCAATGGGCATGCACCAGATTGCGGCTGAGGTCGGCTACAGCGCCGACACGGCCTTCAGCCGTGCCTTCCGGCGCGAATTCGGCGTTCCACCAGCCAGCTGGCGGAGGCAGCAGTCGGGGCCTTCGGCGTTGCCAGCCTCACCAGCGCCACACTGAAGTCAGGCTCGGATTGGCAGAGCGATTACTTGCGCGCCGGTGGCAAGTCGGTGCAGCTGCCATGTGCCACCTCGGCGGCCATGCCAATGCTTTCGCCCAGCGTGGGGTGCGGGTGGATGGTCTTGCCGATGTCGACGGCGTCGGCTCCCATCTCGATCGCCAGTGCGACTTCGCCAATCATGTCGCCGGCATGCGTGCCGACGATGCCGCCGCCCAGAATCTTGCCGTGGCCATGGGCCTCGGGTGAGTCGTCGAACAGCAGCTTGGTGAAGCCTTCGTCGCGACCATTGGCAATCGCCCTGCCCGAAGCGTTCCAGGGGAACAGGCCTTTTTTGACCTTGATGCCCTGTGCCTTGGCCTGATCTTCGGTGAGGCCCACCCAGGCGATTTCGGGGTCGGTGTAGGCCACGCTCGGGATCACCCGGGCATTGAAGGCGGCGCTGGCCAATTCCTTGTTGCCCAGCAGCTCGCCGGCTATCACTTCAGCGGCCACATGGGCTTCATGCACGGCCTTGTGGGCCAGCATGGGCTGGCCGACGATATCGCCGATGGCAAAAATGTGCGGCACGTTGGTGCGCATCTGGATATCGACCGGGATGAAGCCACGGTCGGTGACGCTGACACCGGCCTTTTCGGCCGCAATCTTCTTGCCGTTGGGTGTGCGGCCCACCGCCTGTAGCACCAGATCATAGGTCTGCGGCGCCGGCGCGCCCTCGCCTTCAAAGGTCACCTCAATGCCGGCCTTGGTCGCTTTGGCGCCGACGGTTTTGGTCTTGAGCATGATGTTGTCAAAGCGCGGGGCGTTCATCTTCTGCCAGACCTTCACCAGGTCGCGGTCGGCGCCCTGCATCAGGCCGTCCATCATCTCGACCACATCGAGTCGGGCGCCCAGCGTGGAGTAGACCGTGCCCATTTCCAGCCCGATGATGCCGCCGCCCAAAATCAGCATGCGCTTGGGCACTTCTTTCAGACCCAGCGCACCGGTGGAGTCCACGACACGTGGATCGTCAGGCATGAAGGGCAGGCGCACCGCCTGCGAGCCGGCAGCAATGATGCAGCTCTTGAACGCAATGGTCTGCTTCTTGCCCGATTTTTCCTGTCCGCTGCCGGTGGTTTCCTCCACCTGCAGGTGATGGCTGCCCACAAACTGGCCCAGACCCCGCACCACGGTGACCTTGCGCATCTTGGCCATGGCGGTGAGGCCGCCTGTCAGCTTGCCCACGACTTTTTCCTTGTGGGTGCGCAGCTTGTGGATGTCGAGCGTCGGCTCGCCGAAGCTCACTCCCAGGCTGTCGAAATGCTTGACCTCGTCCATCACGGCTGCCACGTGCAGCAGAGCCTTGGAAGGGATGCAACCCACATTCAGACACACACCGCCCAAGGTGGCGTAACGCTCGACCAGAACCACCTTGAGGCCGAGGTCAGCAGCACGGAACGCGGCCGAGTAGCCGCCGGGGCCGGCGCCCAGCACCAGCAGGTCGCAGTCCAGATCGGCCGTGCCGGCAAAACTCGCAGCTGCGGGCGCGGGTAATGTGGCCGCTGGGGAGTTGGAGGCAGCTGCTGGTTTGACTCCCTCCCCCTGGGGGGAGGGTTGGGGAGAGGGAGAGCCCATTGCACCTGGCAAGGAGCTCGCGCTTGTGCTTTCAAGCACAAGTACGAGAGATCCTTGCTTGACCTTGTCGCCCAGCTTGACGCGAAGCTCCTTGACCACGCCAGCTTGTGACGCGGGGATTTCCATCGATGCCTTGTCGCTTTCGACGGTGATCAGGCTCTGCTCGGCCTTGATGGTGTCGCCGGGCTTGACCAGCACTTCGATGACGGTCACTTCGTCAAAGTCACCGATGTCCGGTACCAGAATATCGACGAGGGAAGATGCACTCATTGGGAGGCTTTCAATTTGAGGGTGAATATCTCGACCGGTCCCGCGGTGTTCTTGTCGAACTCACAGCCGGCATTCATGCCGGCCATGGCGACTTCGCGCGCGGTTTTGGCCGTGTTCCAGACGGCATGCATGGCCCCCAGCGCAAAACTGCGCCCGGAACCGATGCCCCAGAACTCCTTGAACTCGAACACTTCGCGGTAGCTGTACAGCCCGTAAATACCGCTGGCGTTCGCAATGACCACGGTGAACTGACTCGACTCGTAGGGGTCGTTGTCGTCTTCCTTGGTCTGCAGGAAGAACGACTCCTTGAGCAGCGGGTGCAGCTTGATGAAGGTGGCAAACACCTCGTCGCGCGAACCCAGCTTGAGCTGGTCCTTCGGCAGGGCTGCCATGGCCAGACGCAGCACCGGGAAATGAGCCACCGTGCCGGCCATGCCCACGTAGCTGATGCCGGCAGGCGTGTCGACCTTGAAGATCTTCCCGTTGGCTTCATAGCGGTGCGAC
>CALSAU010000140.1:0-6027 GCA_943372985.1 Polaromonas sp. YR568
GGCCGTGGTGGATGCGTTCGAGACCACAGACCCGCAGCTTCGCCTAAGCCTGCTGCGTAAGGGCTTTTTTGTGGCCAACGAAGACCGGTTGACCAACCATCTGCAGAAGTACCCGGCCGCGCAAGATGCAGAGCCCGAGCTGCGCATGCTGTGCGAGGCCAGCGCCCAGCACACCGCGTGGCTGCACCAGCAGCGCATGGCGCGCCTCACCCGGGCATTGATCGCGCAGTACGCGGCACTCAAGCGCGAGCGCGGCTGGGTGGACATGAACGACGTTGAGCGCGCGGCGCAGGTCATGCTGTCCGATTCGGTGCTCTCCGGCTGGGTGCAGGAGCGGCTGGACGCGCGCATCCGGCATCTGATGATCGACGAGTTCCAGGACACCAACCCGCTGCAGTGGCAGGCCCTCAGCGCGTGGCTCTCCAGCTATGCCGGGGCCGGGCAGGCGCCCAGCGTGTTTTTGGTGGGGGACCCGAAGCAGAGCATCTACCGATTCCGGCGTGCCGAGCCGCAGGTGTTTCGCGATGCAAGGGGTTTTATCCGGGACAACCTTGGCGGTGACATTCTGAGTTGCGACCACACCCGACGCAATGCGAAAGCAGTGATCGAAACCGTGAACACCGTGATGACAGCCGCCAGCCAGTCGGATGGGTACGAGGGCTTTCGCCCGCACTCCACCGATTCGAAGGCCGATGGCGAGGTGGGTTGTCTGCCGGTGATTCCCCGCGGCACGGAATCGGGCGCCGAAAGTGATGTGACCGCAGACGGCAGCCACGAGAGCGATGCCCCACCAGCCTGGCGCGACAGCCTGACCACGCCGCGTGAAGTGCCAGAGGAAACCCTGCGCACGCTGGAGGCCCGGCAGGCAGCCGCCTGGGTCGCAGAACAGATTGCGCAAGGTTTGCAGCCTTCCAGCATCATGGTGCTGTCGCGCAAGCGGGCGGGCCTGTTGCCGCTGCAGGACGAGTTGCGGGCGCTGCATATTCCCGCACAGGTGGGCGAGAAAACCGAGCTGATCGAATGCTGCGAGGTGCAGGATATCGTGGCCCTGCTCGACGTGCTGGTGTCGCCCGGGCACGACTTGTCGCTGGCCCGTGCCCTGCGGTCGCCGCTGTTCGCGATGGACGACAGCCGTCTGGTGCAGCTCGCTGTGTTGCAGCGGGAGTGGCAAGGCGCATCCCCGCAGGGATCGGGGCAGGAGTCAAAGCAGGAATCCAAACAGTCCTGGTTCGAACTGCTGCAGTCGGCTGAGCGCCTTGGCCCTGACTCGGAGTTGCTCCAGCAAGCCGGCTTGGCCTTGGCGCGCTGGAAAAACTGGCTCGACACCTTGCCGCCACACGATGCGCTGCAAGCCATCTATGACGACGGCGATGTGCTGGCCCGCTTTGCCGCCGCGGCGCCAACCGTCAGGCGCGCGGCCGTGCTGGCCAATCTGCGGGCGCTGCTGGGTGTGTCGCTGGCACTCGATGGTGGCCGCTACACCACGCCCTACGGATTTGTTCGCGCCTTGAAGGCGGGCGGCACGCAGGCGCCCGCCACCGTCAGTGCTGGCGCCGTGCGGCTGTTGACCATTCACGGCGCCAAGGGGCTGGAGGCCGATGCTGTGTTGATGCTTGACACCGATGCGGTGGAGCGCAACGCCGACAGCATGGCGGTGCTGCTGGACTGGCCGGGCCGTTCGGTGACACCCGAGAAGCTGGTGTTCATGGTGAGCGAAAGTCGCCCGCCGGCCTGCGCGGCCGATCTGCTGGATTCCGATCTCGCGGCGCGCCAGCGGGAAGAACTGAACGCGCTCTATGTGGCCATGACGCGGGCCCGTGGCACGCTGGCCATTTCCAGCATCACGCCGCATCGACCCAACGCCGGCAGTTGGTGGCAGCGTATTGCGGCTGTGGCGCCAGAACGCTCCGCGCCCACAGCGCCTGCGGAAATTGCAGACCACCCGATGACGGGCACCGAAGGCAGCTTTGTGCTTCCCGTGCTCCCCGCGGTCTCCAGCCAACCGGCGATTTCTGCTTTCAAGGCGACCGAGGACGAAGACTCTCCACGTGCCCGGATCGGCAAGGCCATGCACCGCCTGCTGGAATGGGGCGGCGGCCTGTCGGCCGCGCACCGGGCGGCAGCGGCGCGCGAGTTCCGGCTCAGCCCGTCGCAGATTGGGGAAGCCGCAGACATGGCCCGCCGCATTCTGGTGGGCGAGGGCGCCTGGGCGTGGCAGCCTGAGCGGCTGGCCTGGCAGGGCAATGAGGTGGACCTCGTTCACTCAGGCACCGCGTTACGACTGGACCGCCTGGTCCAGCGCAAAGACCCTGGTCACGAAGGGCACTGGTGGGTGCTCGACTACAAGTCGGCCACTGCGCCGCAACGGCAGGCGGCTTTGGTTGAACAACTGCGGAACTACCGGCAGGCGGTGCAGCGGATCTACCCCGACGCGCCTGTGACAGCGGCATTTTTGACGGGGCAGGGCGCGCTGGTGCGGGTGGACTGAGCGGCGCCGCTGATTGCCTGACTGCAATAATCGGCGCTGCCTCCTGGCCCTTATTCCGCTGGTTCCGCTGGTGCCGCTGGTACGCACCCGTACCCATTCACGCTTTCCTGTTTTCCCGCTTTCCCTGGACACGCTTTGACCGACTCGGCCTCCCCGCACCCACGATCCCATTCCCCTCGCATTGCAGTCATTGGCGGTGGGCCCGCTGGCTTGATGGCGGCTGAAGTGCTTGCCGCCCAGCCAGGCGTGTCGGTGCAACTCTACGACGCCATGCCCTCCGTAGGGCGCAAGTTCCTGCTGGCGGGCATTGGCGGCCTCAACCTCACCCATTCCGAGCCACTGGAGTCCTTTGTCAGCCGCTATGGCGAGCGAAGTGCCGTGCTGCAGCCCATGCTGCAGGCGTTTGGCGCCGAACAGCTCCGCGCCTGGGCCGAAGCGCTGGGTGTCGAAACCTTTGTGGGCAGTTCTGGCCGCGTGTTCCCCAAAGACATGAAAGCCGCGCCGCTGCTGCGCGCCTGGCTGCACCGCTTGCGTGCGGCGGGCGTGCAGTTTTCCATGCGCCACCGCTGGCTGGGCTGGGGTGATGATGGCAGTTTGCTGTTTGCCACACCTTCCGGTGAGCAACGTGTTCAGGCCGATGCAGTGGTGCTCGCACTGGGCGGTGGCAGCTGGGCCCGGCTGGGCTCTGACGGCGCCTGGGTGCCGGTGCTGCAGCAGCGCGGCGTGCAGGTGGCGCCGCTGCGTCCGGCCAACTGCGGTTTCGATGTCGGTTGGACGCCGCACTTTTCCAGCCGCTTTGCAGGCCAGCCCTTCAAGTCGGTGGCGATCCGCTTCACCGATTCCACCGGGCGCAACTTCCACCGCAAAGGCGAGTTTGTGGCCACGGCCACCGGCGTAGAGGGCAGCCTGGTCTACGCCGTCTCACACCTGCTGCGCGACGAGATCGAGGCGCACGGCAGCGCGACTTTCCTGCTGGACCTGCTGCCTGACAAGTCAGCAGAGCAGGTGCTGGCCGAGGTTCGACATCCGCGGGGCTCGCGCTCGCTCTCCAGTCACCTGAAAAGCCGTCTGGGGCTGGAAGGCATCAAGGCCGCCATGCTGCATGAGGTGTTGGGCAAAGACGCTGTGGCCGACCCGGTGCGGCTGGCTGAGGGCATCAAGGCCTTGCCTGTCCGGGTATTAATCACACGCCCGATTGACGAGGCCATCAGCACCGCAGGCGGCGTGATGTGGGAGGGCATGGCGCCCGGGCTGCGCCTGGCGCCGGGGGCAGGCCAGCCGCCCTTGCCCCAGCCCGTCTTTTGCGCCGGGGAGATGCTGGACTGGGAGGCGCCCACCGGCGGCTACCTGCTGACCGCCTGCTTTGCCAGCGGGAAAGCAGCCGCCGAAGGCGTATTGAGCTATATCAACTTACCCGGTGAATAGGGTTGTAAGGCGTATGCATCAGGCAGGGATCGGTACATCATTCAATTGCATGGGTATAGCAACAGTTGCGTGTGACTTACTCCCCATATCGGCACTGATTGTGTCAATATGTAAATATATGTTGCAGTTCGAAACTTAAAATTCAGTTGTCCGCCTTTGTTCAGTTTGCAACCGGCATTGTTTTTTTGAAGCTCAACCGTCTTCCCACCATCCGTTCCAGGCTTGTCCTGCTGACCTTCGCCTGCATGGCGCCAGCGTTCCTGCTGGCCACCGCCGTGCTGTACTACAACTACCAGCAGCAGCGTACGGCGCTTATTCAGGACGCCGTCGAGAGCGCACGCACCCTGGTCCGCCTGATGGACCGGGAGTTCACCACCGTGGAGGTGTCGCTCAGCGCGCTGGCCACTTCGCCGCTGGTGCGTACCGGTGATTACCGCGCTTTCCAGGCGCAGGCCGACGAGGTGCTGCAGCGCAGCTTCATCAACAACATCGCCCTGATCGCGCCCAGCGGTCAACAGCTGATGAATACCGCCATCCCGTTTGGTCAACCCTTGCCGCAGACCGGCGTGATGGAACAAACCCAGCGGGTGATTCAAAGCGGCAAGCCGGACATTTCCGGCCTGCTGACTGGCGCTGCGCTGAAACGGCAAATTTCCAATGTGGCTGTACCCGTTTTTTCAGGGCGTGCCGTGACCCACTCGCTGTCTGGCGTGATCCTGCCCGACCACTTCCAGAAGCTTTTGGTCAGCTATGGCTTGCCTGAAGACCGCTTGACGGTGATCTTTGATCCGTCTTCCAAGGTGGTGGCGCGGTCTTATGAAATTGAGCGTTTCAGGGGGCAGTTGGTCTCCCCCAGTCTGGTGAAGCGACTCAGCGAAGTGAATGAGGACGCGTTTGAAGCCGTCACCCTGGACGGGACGAATGTGGTGAGCGCCTTTTACCGCTCGCCGGTGTCGGGCTGGGGTGTGGCGATCGGCATTCCCGAAAAATCGCTGACAGCCAATCTGCGTCGTTCGATGTGGATCCTGATCGGCCTCACGGTTCTGTTGTTCAGCACCAGCCTGCTGCTGGCGCAGAGCATGGCCAGCCGCATTGCCCGTGCTGTCGGTGCCTTGCGCGTGCCAGCGCTGGGCCTGGGCTATGGCGAGTCGGTCTTCGTGCAAGCGCAACACATTCAGGAGATTGACGAAGTCGGCGAAGCGCTGGGCAAGGCCTCGGTGCTGCTGCAGGAGTCCATGAAGTCGCTGGCGGAGAACGAGGCGCGTTTCCGGGGTGTGGTGGAGTCCGCCATGGACGCCATCATCACGGTGAACGAAGAGGGTGCCATCGTCATGTTCAATGCCGCCGCCGCCGCCATGTTTGCGTGCCGGGTGGATCAGGCAATCGGCCAGCCGATCACCCGTTTTGTTCCCGCCCGTTTCCATGCGCACCATGCAGAGCTTTTGCGAAAGCAGCAGACCAAGAGCAGCAAGGACGGAGGCGATGGCGGCGGATCCATCAGCGTCGCCGTGGGTTTGCGAATGAACGGCGAGGAGTTTCCCGCCGAGGTGTCGGTCTCCAGCGTGAACGCGCTGGGGACGGTGCTCAATACCTTCATCATCCGCGACGTGACCAGCCGGGTTCAGGCCTACAAGGCGCTGGAGCGCAGCAACCTGGACCTGCAGCAGTTCGCCTATGTGGCGTCGCACGACCTGAAGACGCCGCTGCGGTCCATCGGCGGATTTGTGCAGTTGCTGGAACGCGATTACGCCGACAAGCTGGACGAAAAAGCCATCTCGCTGATTCACCGCACCGCCAACGCTGCCAAGCGGCTGGAGCAATTGACGGAAGACCTGCTTTCCTTCGCCCGCATTGAAGCCGAAGCCAAGCCCTTTGTCCCGGTCGACATGGGTGACGTGGCGGAGGACGCCATCTTTCTGCTGGATGCGGCCATCCAGAGCACCGGCGCTTCGGTGACCGTGGGTGAGATGCCCGTCATCAAGGGTGACAGGGCGCAACTGGTGCAGCTCCTTCTGAACCTGATGGGCAACAGCCTCAAATACTGCACTGGCCATGCGCCGGTGGTCGCCTTCACGGCGGCCAAGCAGGACCGCGAGTGGGTGTTCTCCGTGACC
>CALSAU010000141.1:0-5930 GCA_943372985.1 Polaromonas sp. YR568
TGCTGCTGACCCAAGACCAGACCATGATCCGCGACGCGGCGCGCGACTTTGCCCAGCAGGAGCTGTGGCCCCATGCCGCCCGCTGGGACAAGGAGCACCATTTCCCGGTCGAGGCCCACAAGGGCCTGGCCGCACTGGGTGCCTACGGCATCTGCGTACCCGAAGAATTCGGCGGTGCCAACCTCGACTACCTCACGCTCGCACTGGTGCTGGAAGAAATCGCCGCCGGCGACGGTGGCACCAGCACCGCCATCAGCGTGACCAACTGCCCGGTCAATGCCATCCTCATGCGTTATGGCAACGCCCAGCAGAAGAAGCAGTGGCTCACGCCGCTGGCGCAGGGCCAGATGCTGGGCGCCTTCTGCCTGACCGAACCCCATGTGGGCAGCGATGCATCGGCACTGCGCACCAGCGCCGTGAAAGACGGCGACGCGTACATCATTAACGGGGTTAAGCAGTTCATCACCAGCGGCAAGAACGGGCAGGTGGCTATCGTCATCGCCGTGACTGACAAGGGCGCCGGCAAGAAAGGCATGAGCGCTTTCATCGTGCCGACCAGCACGCCCGGCTATGTGGTGGCGCGGCTGGAAGACAAGCTTGGTCAGCATTCCAGCGACACGGCGCAGATCAACTTCGACAACTGCCGCATCCCCGCCGAGAACCTGATCGGCGCCGAAGGCGAGGGCTACCGCATCGCGCTCAGTGCCCTCGAAGGCGGGCGCATCGGCATCGCCGCGCAGAGTGTGGGCATGGCCCGCGCCGCGTTTGAAAGCGCGCTGGCCTACGCCAAGGAACGGCAGAGCTTTGGCACTGCCATCATCAATCACCAGGCGGTGGGTTTCCGGCTGGCTGATTGCGCCACGCAGCTCGAAGCCGCACGCCAGCTGATCTGGCACGCCGCCAGCCTGCGCGACGCCGGCCTGCCCTGCCTGAAAGAAGCCGCCATGGCCAAGCTGTTTGCCAGCGAGATGGCCGAACAGGTCTGCAGCGCCGCCATCCAGACGCTGGGTGGTTATGGCTACGTGAGCGACTTTCCGGTCGAGCGCATTTACCGCGACGTGCGTGTGTGCCAGATTTACGAAGGCACGTCGGACGTTCAAAAAATCATCATTCAACGCGGGCTATGAACGCACCCCCGTTGAGGCTCACTGCGTGTAGCCTCCTACCCCCTTGCAGGGGGCGGCGCCTGCGGTCCGGCAAAGCCGGTCCCGCGGCACCATAGGCACACCCCTGTTGAGTCTCACTGCGTGTAGCCTCCTCCCCCCTTGCAGGGGGCGGTGCCTGCGGTCCGGCAAAGCCGGTCCCGCCGCACCTGCTGGGTGATGAGGAAAGTGCACACTGCCGAAGGCCACGTAAGCACGAAAGAAAGTTGATCCTGCAAATGCCCCAGAACCTGGCTCCAAAACCTTGTCCCTGCGGGCGGCTGGGCGTTGCGCGGCAGCCTGTGTCTTTTACCAGCTGCTGCGGCCAGTACGTCGAGCACTTCGCCACCGCACCCGCACCCGACTCCGAATCGCTGATGCGCTCGCGTTACACCGCCTTTGTGCAGGAGCGTGCCGATTACCTGCTCGCCACCTGGCACGCCAGCCACCACCCGGCCTCCGTTGAGTTTGAGCCGGGTGTGAAGTGGCTGGGGCTGGAGGTGCGCAGCCACCGGCAGATTGACGACACGCATGCCGAGGTCGAATTTGTTGCGCGCCAAAAGCCGATGGGTGGCCCCGCGGTACGGTTGCACGAGCGCAGCCGCTTCGTGCGCGAGTCGGGCCGCTGGTATTACACGGAAGGTGAGCAGTTCCAATAGCGGTCCGGGCGGGGTTCTGCATCTGGAGGGGCACTTTATTCATGCCGTTGGCATTCGCAGAAATCGCGCGAACAGGCTCTGGTTAAGATGACTGGCCCGCCATTGTCAGTATGTATGCATACC
Source organism: Polaromonas sp. YR568 (assembly GCA_943372985.1). GTDB lineage: Bacteria > Pseudomonadota > Gammaproteobacteria > Burkholderiales > Burkholderiaceae_C > Polaromonas. Next base: position 1,925 of record CALSAU010000141.1, read on the forward strand.
AACCGTTCTGGAATTGACAGCCTCTTCATGCCCCTGATACGGCATGGCCTCACCCGCCTGCTGTCTGGCCTGCTGTGCGTGTTGGCGATGGCGCTCACGGTAGGGGCGGGCGCCGCCCGCGCGTCCTCCAGCGCGCCGCCGGGTACTGACCCGGTGACCGCCTATCCCGCAGCCATGCAGGTGCTGGAAGGACTGTCCGCCGAGACCACCATCGAGCAAGTAGCGGCGCTCGACGCAGCGCTGTTCAAGCCTCTGGTCACCAGCAAACGCTACTCCATCAGCGTGACCACGCCGCTGTGGTTGCGCATGGCCGCACCTATGGCCACAGCAGATGGCGCCCCGTGGTTGCTGGAGTTCCCCACGGTCATCGTTGACCGCTACGAGTTTTACCAGCGCGACGCAGGCGGCGCGTGGCGCAGGCTCGTGGCTGGCGACTTCATCGCCCACAGCCAATGGCCCGCCGATTCACTGCGGCCCCGCTTCCCGCTCGCGGCCTCTGCGGCAGGTGCGCCGGCCGGCGATGTTTATGTGCGCGTGGTGCACCGGTTGCCCGCCAACCTGAGCCCGCTGCTGGTGCAGGCGGCCGAGGCCACACGCCGCGATGTGGCCCAGATGCTCTGGGCGGGCCTGCAGGTGGGCGTGATCGCCGTGCTGGTGCTGTTTTGTGCACAGATGGCCCTGGCCTACCGCGACCGCAGCTACGCCTGGTATGCTGGCTACCTCTGGTTCACCGGGCTGGCCACGCTCTGCTATACCGGCGTAGCCCAGCGCTACCTGTGGCCGCAGGCCACCACCTTCGCCAGCCATGCCACCATCCTGACGGTGCTGTGCTCGCTGGTGTTCAACCTGCAGTTCACCCGGTCCATTTTTGGCGGTCTGCAGGGGCGCGGCTTTCATTGGATCGCCCGCGGCCTGATCGCCGCCACCGTGCTGTACATCGGCATCAGCCCCTTTGTGGTCCAGTACGACCAGCTGGTGCCGGCTTTCTATTTGCTGATACTCGGCATCTTTGTGTTCACGATTGCCTGCGCCTTTCGTGCATGGCGGCGCGGCGTGGCCTTTGGTGGTTATTGGCTGCTGGTGTATGTGCCTTACCTCGGTTGCGTCGCGTTGACGATGGCCGACAGCGGCGCGCTGCTCACGCTGCCCTGGTTGCCCAGCGCCACCCCGGTGGCCGCCGCCATGGTCGAGGCGGTCGCCATGATGCTGTGCCTGAACGCCTATGCCCGCCTGCGCCATGCCGAAACGGTGCGCGCCCAGGCCGCCAACGAGCACGACCCGTTGACCGGCTTCCTCAACCAGAAGACGTTCCGCGAACGCGCCACCCGCATCTGGCACGCTGCCGAGCGCCAGGGCAGCGATGTGGTGCTGGTCTATGTCACCGTCGAGCTGGCCGCCCAGCACCACAGCGACACCATCGAGGCCGAGGCCATGCTGGCGCGCAGCGTGCGTCTGGTGCGAACCATCACGCGGCAGTTTGACCTGGTGGGCCGGATGGACCGCAACATGCTGGGCATCGTGATGGAAGGCCTGCAGCCCGGCGACGCACTGACAGCGCGGCTGTCGCGCCTGATCGCGCTCGGGCTGATGCACAACACCGACGAACCGCTGGTGATCCCGCTGAACTTCAATGTGGCGGTGGGTAGCCGCCGCCAGTTCACGGGGGACTTCAGCAAGCTCGACGCCGCACTGCAGGCGCTGGTGCATGCCGACGACGGCAGCCGCCGCGCCATCCGTTTCCTGAATCCGCCGAGCGCTGGCGTGACGATTCCCGTGCGTCGCTACGGCGAAATGCCCCGCCCCGCACCCGAGAACACCGTGCCCGTGCCACCCGCGCGGGGATAACATCCACCGCACACCTTGCTCGTGATACTTGACGACAGCCACCCACGGCCAACCGGCCGCATTCTGAAAAGAGGCCACTCTTGTTGAAATATGACGCTGTGCTGTTTGACTGCGACGGCGTGCTCGTCGACAGCGAACCCATCACCAACGGCGTGCTGCGCGACATGCTGGAAGAGCGTGGCTGGAAGCTCAGCCCTGCCGACTGCATGCGCCTCTTCCTCGGAAAGGCCGTGAAAGACGAGGCTGCGCTGATCGAAGCCCACACCGGCAAGCCACTCACCGAAGAGTGGATGGTGCAGTTCCGCGAGCGGCGCAACCAGCGCCTCATCAGCGATGTGGCACCCATTCCTGGCGCAGTGCCGGCCGTGGCGAAGATTCATGCGCTCTACGGCGGCCGCATCGCCTGCGCCTCGGGTGCAGACCGCTTCAAGGTCGAACTGCAGATGGACAAGTGCGGCCTCATGCCCTACTTCAAGGGCCATATCTTCAGCGGCCACGAGCTGCCCCGCTCCAAGCCCGCCCCTGATGTGTACCTGGCCGCCGCCGCCGCACTGGGTGTGGACCCGAAGCGCTGCGCGGTGGTCGAAGACACCGTGACCGGCGTCACCGCAGGCGTGGCGGCGGGCTGCACGGTGTTTGGCTACAGCCCGCCCGAGGCGGGGCACGATGCGCCGCAGGCGCTGCTCAAGACCGGTGCGGTGCGCGTGTTCACGTCGATGCAGGATTTGCCAGCGCTGCTCGCCTGAATGCCGGGCCTGAACATCACTTCCTAATTGATCATTTTTTGCACTTGTTTTTTGGCATCATCCCGCCATGCACATCAAGCAAGATGACCTGTCCTGACCGGAGATTGCCGAGCTGCTGGAGGAGCACCTCCAGAACATGTACCAGTGGTCTCCGCCTGAATGCGTGTTTGCGCTGGACCTCGAAGCACTCAAGGCGCCCGAAATCACCTTCTGGACCATCTGGCAAGACGGCGTGCTGATGGGCTGCGGCGCCCTGAAGGAACTCAGCCCGGTGCACGGCGAAATCAAATCCATGCGGACGCCCTCCGCACGGCGAGGGCAGGGCGCTGGCCGAAAAATGCTGGCGCATGTGGTCCAGGTGGCAACGCAGCGTGGGTACCAGTGGCTCAGCCTGGAAACAGGCAGCCAGCCCGGCTTTGAGCCCGCACGCAAGCTCTACGAAAGCCATGGCTTTGAATGCTGCGGCCCCTTCGGCAGTTACAAGGAAGACCCCTACAGCGTCTTTATGCAGTTGCGGCTCTCGGCCCCGGGCTGATCCGGCCACGCGGTAACCTTCTCACCGTTCACGGCGCAGTCCGAATCGTTCAGGGAAAAAGCCAGATAGCCACTTTGCCTGGTGTATCGCTACGTGATACACTGCACTGGTGATCAAATCATTTCGCCACAAGGGACTGCAGGCGTTTTTTGAGAAAGGCAGCAAGGCGGGCATACAGCCGCATCATGCTGAAAAACTCAATCGCCAACTTACCGCCCTGAATCAGGCGGCCGCCCCAGAGCAGATGGATATCCCGGGCTGGCGGCTTCATGCGCTGGCCGGTGGCATGAATGGCCATTGGTCTATTTGGGTCAACGGGAACTGGCGGTTGACTTTTGCATTTGAGGGCCAAGACGCCATTCTGGTTGATTATCAGGATTACCACTAGCGATAGAAAGTTGATGAAATGACCATGCACAACCCCTCCCACCCCGGCTTGATCATTCGCGATGACGTACTGCCTGAACTTCAGCTCAGCGTGAACGAAGCCGCAGAGCAGTTGGGCGTGTCGCGCGTCACTTTGTCGCGTTTGATCAATGGTCGTTCCGCCCTCACGGCCGACATGGCACTTCGCGTCGGCAAGTGGGTCGGCAATGGCCCCGAGATCTGGCTTCGCATGCAGGGCCAGTACGACCTCTGGCAAGCGAAGAAAAAGGGTGAACCGAAAGTGAAGAAGGCCAAGCGGCCTGCGGTAGCTCGTGCTGTTTCAGCATGAGGGGCTGAACAACTGTAGATGCTCAGTGCCGTAAATCACGTTCAACGGGAGCACCCACATGGCCACTGATGCCAAAGTCAAAGGACCGGCTTCGTACTTCCCCTCCATCGAAAAGACCTACGGCAAGTCGGTCAGTCACTGGTTCAAGCTGCTGGATGCGGTGCG
>CALSAU010000142.1:0-5883 GCA_943372985.1 Polaromonas sp. YR568
CAAAGCGATGTGGCAGACATGATCCGGGTGCCGCTGGACAGTCATGTCGAGCGCTTTGCGTTTGCCGCCATGGAGCACGGCCCGCTGCGCGGCATGGATGCGCTGCACGTCGGCAGTGCTTTGGTGGCACGGGTGGATTTGTTTGTGACGGCCGACCGTCGCCAGGCACAGGCCGCGCGTGGCATGGGGCTGCAGACGGAATTGATTCAGGGCGACAGTGATGTTGCCGCAACAGGAATGGCAGCATGATTTACCCGCAAGAATTTGACGTGATCGTGGTCGGTGGTGGCCATGCCGGCACCGAGGCTGCGCTGGCTGCTGCCCGCATGGGCTGCAAGACGCTGCTGCTCAGCCACAACATCGAGACGCTGGGGCAGATGAGTTGCAACCCCTCGATTGGCGGTATCGGCAAAGGCCACCTGGTGAAAGAGGTCGATGCACTGGGCGGCGCGATGGCGCTGGCGACCGACGAGGGCGGCATCCAGTTCCGGATTCTCAACAGCTCCAAGGGCCCGGCGGTGCGCGCCACCCGGGCGCAGGCCGACCGCATTCTGTACAAGGCGGCCATCCGCCGCATGCTGGAGAACCAGCCCAATCTGTGGCTGTTCCAGCAGGCGGTCGATGACCTGATGGTCGAAGGTGACAGGGTGGTCGGCGCGGTGACGCAGGTCGGTATCCGCTTCCGCTCGCGCACGGTGGTGCTGACGGCGGGCACCTTCCTTGACGGCAAGATCCATGTGGGCCTGAACAACTATGCCGCCGGGCGGGCGGGCGACCCGCCGGCCGCATCGCTGAGCGCGCGCCTCAAGGAGCTGAAGCTGCCGCAGGGCCGGCTGAAGACCGGCACGCCGCCACGCATTGATGGCCGTACGATTGATTTCAGCAAATGCATCGAGCAGCCGGGCGATGGCATGCCGGGCGGTACCGAGGGGCCGGTGCCTGTGTTCAGCTTCATGGGCGGTGGCATCGCCCATCCGCAGCAGATGCCGTGCTGGATCACCCACACCAACGCCCGCACGCACGAGATCATCCGCTCGGGTTTTGACCGCAGCCCCATGTTCACCGGCAAGATCGACGGCGTTGGCCCGCGCTACTGCCCGAGCGTCGAAGACAAGATCAACCGCTTTGCCGACAAGGAAAGCCACCAGATTTTCCTGGAGCCGGAAGGCCTGACCACGCACGAGATCTACCCCAACGGCATCTCGACCAGCCTGCCGTTTGACATCCAGTACGAGCTGGTGCGCTCCATGGCCGGCATGGAAAACGCTCACATCCTGCGGCCGGGTTACGCCATCGAGTACGACTACTTCGACCCACGGGCGCTGAAGACCAGCTTTGAAACCCGGGCGATTGGCGGGCTGTTCTTTGCCGGCCAGATCAATGGCACCACCGGCTACGAAGAGGCGGCCGCCCAGGGCCTGTTCGCCGGCATGAATGCGGCGCTGCAGTGCCAGGGCAAAGAGGCGTGGTTGCCCAAGCGCGACGAGGCCTACCTTGGTGTGCTGGTGGACGACCTGATCACCAAGGGCGTGACCGAGCCCTACCGCATGTTCACCAGCCGGGCCGAGTTCCGCCTGATGCTGCGAGAGGACAACGCCGACATGCGCCTGACCGAAAAAGGCCGCGAGCTGGGCCTGGTGGACGACGCCCGCTGGGACGCCTTCAACCGCAAACGCGACGCTGTTTCACGTGAAACAGAGCGTCTGCGCTCCATCTGGGTGAACCCGAACAACCTGCCGGTGGCTGAGGCCGAGCGGGTGCTGGGCAAGTCGATCGAGCGGGAGTACAACCTGCTCGACCTGCTGCGCCGCCCCGATGTGAACTACGCCGGGCTGATGTCGCTGGAGGAGGGCAAGTACGCCAATCCGGTGCTGGCGGCTGAAATGGCTGCCAGCGACGATATGGCAAAAAGTGTGATCGAACAGATCGAGATCACCGCCAAGTACGCCGGCTACATCGACCTGCAGAAGACCGAAGTCGAGCGGGCGGCCCACTACGAAAACCTCAAACTGCCGACCGATCTGGACTACCTGCAGGTCAGCGCGCTGAGCTTCGAGGCACGGCAAACCCTGGCCAAGCACCGGCCCGAAACGCTGGGCATGGCCTCGCGGATTCAGGGCATCACCCCGGCCACCATTTCGCTGCTGCTGGTGCACCTGAAAAAGAACCTCTGGAAAAACAAGGTGCCAGCCGCCGCAGAACAGGTCCGGGTCTGATGGCGGGCGCGAATTTGCGGGCCACGCTGGTGGCCGGCTTGGCCGAGTTGGGGCTGGAACTGGGCGATGAGCAGGTCGCCAACCTGCTGGCCTACCAGGACCAGATCAGCAAATGGACACAGGTCTACAACCTGACGGCGGTGCGCGACCCGGCCGAAATGATGACCCACCATCTACTCGACAGTCTGGCGGCGGTGTTGCCGTTACGGCGCTATCTGGCGCAGGCGGGTTTGACGGCCACCCGGTTGCTGGACGTTGGCTCTGGCGCCGGCTTGCCAGGTGTGGTGTTTGCCATCTGCTGCCCCGGCGTGGCCGTGACCTGCGTGGACACGGTGGCCAAGAAAGCCGCTTTTATCAAGCAGGCCGCGCTGGCGCTGAAGCTACCCAATCTGCACGGCCTGCATGCCCGGGTTGAAACCATCACCCCGCCAGCAACCGAACCCTTTGATGTGATCTGCTCCCGCGCCTTTGCCTCGCTGCCGGATTTCACCCGCTGGTCTGCCAGCGCGCTGGCGCCGCAGGGGGTATGGATGGCGATGAAGGGCAAGCATCCCGATGACGAACTGGCTGTACTGCCCGCCGATGTGACCCTGTTTCACGTGGAACAGTTGCAGGTGCCGGGGCTGGATGCCGAGCGCTGCATCGTCTGGCTGAAGAAACGCCCCGCTACCTCCAGTACGTAGAGGCTGCTTGCCAGTAGAGCCGCGGGACCGGCTTTGCCGGACCGCAGGCGGAGCGGCCCCCTCGGGGGGCAGGGAGTTACGCAAAGCGAACGACCGTGGGGGCCCATCCACAGCCTGTAAACTCGACTTTCTGTTTCGGGGGAATTTCCATGGTGGGTTCATTTTTCGGCATTGCCGACTACGGCGCATTCGTGGTCGCCATCATTGTTTTCCTGCTGATCCCCGGGCCCGGCAATCTGGCGCTGATCACCTCGACCAGCAAGGGCGGCATCGCCGGCGGGCTGGGTGCGACTTTCGGCGTGATCGCTGGTGACCAGGTACTGCTGTGGGCTGCGGTGGCCGGTGTGTCGGCTGTCATGGCGGCGTACCCGACGGCCTTCTATTTGGTGCAGTGGGCCGGTGCCGTGTACCTGGCCTGGCTGGGCTTCAAGATGCTGATGGTCAAACCCGGCGATGCGCCGATCTTGCAGATCAAGCCCCGGCATTACTTCCGGCAGGCCACCCTGATCACCTTGCTGAACCCCAAGGCCATCGTGTTTTACATGGCTTTCTTCCCGCTGTTTGTTGATCCGGCCCAGCACCAAGGCCTGACCACCTTTGCCGTGATGGCCGCGACGATTGCCGCGTTGACCTTTCTCTACGGCCTCACCTCGACCCTGCTGACCCACTTTCTGGCTGAGCGCATCCGCTCCAACCCGAAAATCACCAGCCTGCTGAACAAGCTGGCGGGTGTCTTCCTTATCGGCTTTGGCATCAAGCTGGCTGTTTCCAAATAATCCCGACCCCATAAAAAGAATCAGATGGCCAAAATATTCTGCGTTGCTAATCAGAAGGGCGGAGTCGGTAAAACGACAACAACGGTGAACCTCGCCGCCGGGCTGGCCAAGGTCGGCCAGCGCGTGCTGATGATCGACCTCGACCCGCAGGGCAATGCCACCATGGGTTCAGGCGTGGACAAGCGCAAGCTGGAACTCACGGTGTACGACGTGTTGCTCGAATCCGCGTCCATCGCCGAAGCGCGGGTGCACAGCGAGAAATGCGGCTACGACGTGCTCGGTGCCAACCGCGAGCTGGCCGGCGCCGAGGTCGAGCTGGTGGAAGTGGAGCGCCGCGAAAAGCGCCTGAAGCTCGCGCTGGAAGCGGTGGCCGCCGACTATGACTTCGTGCTGATCGACTGCCCGCCCTCGCTCAGCATGCTCACCCTCAACGGCCTGTGCTGCGCACACGGTGTGATCGTGCCGATGCAGTGCGAGTACTTCGCGCTCGAGGGCCTCACCGATCTGGTCAACACCATCAAGCAGGTGCACGCCAACCTTAACAAGGATTTGCAGATCATCGGCCTGCTGCGCGTCATGTTCGATCCGCGCATCACCCTGCAGCAGCAGGTGAGCGACCAGCTCAAGCAGCACTTTGCCGACAAGGTGTTCAACACCGTCATCCCGCGCAATGTGCGTCTGGCCGAAGCGCCCAGCTACGGCCTGCCTGGCGTGGTGTTCGACCCGTCCTCCAAGGGCGCACAGGCCTTTGTGACTTTTGCCGAGGAAATGGTCGAACGCATCCGCAAGATGTGACGCAGAGCGCATGCGCACAGTACCCATTCGCTATCAATTCAATAGCGAACTTCCTTTTCAGAACCTGTGAAACCGGCGAACGTCCTGATTCTTCCCGGCTGGCAGAACAGCGGCCCCGACCACTGGCAAAGCCGGTGGGAGCGTGCCCACGGCTACACCCGCGTCGAGCAGCACGACTGGATGCGCCCGCTGCGCGGCGACTGGAGCGCACGGCTGGAAGACGTGTTGCTGTCGTGTGACGAACCTGCCGTGCTGGTCGCCCACAGCCTGGGTTGCATGCTGACGACGGCGTGGGCCTCGCACTCCAGAAACACGCAGCGCGTCAAAGCCGCCTTGCTGGTGGCGCCGCCCGATGTGGAGCGCGATGACGTCCGCCAGATGCTGCCGGGCTGGGCACCGGTGCCGATGCACAAACTGCCGTTCCCCGCTGTGGTATTTTGCAGCAGCGACGACCCCTTGGGCGCACCCGACCGCGCCCGCCAGTTCGCCGCCGCCTGGGGCGCCGAGCTGCACGACGCGGGCCCGCGTGGCCACCTGAATGCCGACAGCGGCCTGGGCGACTGGCACGAGGCGCATGAACACCTGCAGCGATTGATGCGAGGCTGAGGCGCAAACGCGCTGGAGCCCCAGAACCCGACACACTTGAAAGACGAAAAGAAAACCATGGTCACCAAAAAACCCAAAGGACTGGGCCGCGGACTGGAAGCCCTGCTGGGCCCCAAAGTCAGCGAGAACGCGTCCGACGCTGACAACAACGCCAGCAGCCTCAACGGCCCGGGTCTGCCCGCGTCGCTGCGGCTGGTCGACATGGTGCCCGGCCAGTACCAGCCCCGCACCCGCATGGACGAGGGCGCGCTGTACGAGCTGGCCGAGTCGATCAAGGCGCAGGGCATCATGCAGCCCATCCTGGTGCGGCGGCTGAGCAAGGGCGCCAACGACGGTAAATACGAGATCATTGCCGGCGAGCGGCGCTTCCGGGCGGCAAAGATTGCGGGCCTGGACAGCGTGCCGGTGCTGGTGCGCGATGTGCCTGACGAAGCCGCTGCGGCGATGGCGCTGATTGAAAACATCCAGCGCGAAGACCTCAACCCGCTGGAAGAAGCCCAAGGCCTGCAACGTCTGATCAAGGAGTTTGGGCTCACTCACGAGCTGGCGGCGCAGGCGGTGGGGCGCTCGCGCAGCGCGGCCTCCAACCTGTTGCGGCTGCTGAATCTGGCCGACCCGGTGCAGACCATGCTGATGGCTGGCGACCTCGACATGGGCCATGCCCGCGCGCTGCTGGGCCTGGACCGCGCTGCGCAGATCACCGCCGCCAACCAGATCGCCGCCAAAAAAATGTCGGTGCGCGAGGCGGAAAGCCTGGTCAAGAAACTCAGTGCCGAGTTCTCGCTCAAGCCGCAAAAAGCCGCCAAG